>NZ_CEYAEZ010000067.1:0-15078 GCF_982781345.1 Desulfovulcanus sp. | reverse complement strand
TTCTTTCTTCAGAACTCTGGCTAATATTTTAATTTAAGAACTCTCTAACACTTAAGGAATTGAACACTTGCTGAAGTCTGAATTGTAGGTGAGTGTACCTCTTACCTGCATTGATATTGCGAAGGGCAATAGCCAATGCCTTCTTGGTACCGATTAAAATGGCTAATCTTCTGGCCCTGGTCAGGCCCGTGTAAATAAGATTTCTTTGCAAAAGCATAAAATGTTGGGTAACCACAGGCATAATAATGGCCGGATATTCGCTGCCCTGAGATTTATGGACGCTGACTGCATACGCCAGAGTCAGTTCATCCAATTCATCAAAATAGTATTTCACAAGGTGATCTTCGTAATCCACAACTACCTGCCCTTCTTCCGGATCAATCTCTTTTATCCAACCAAGATCACCGTTGAACACTTCTTTTTCATAGTTATTGCGAATCTGCATAACCCGGTCTCCGACTCTGAATATCCTCTGTCCCCGCTTCAACTCTTGACTCTTGGGGTTGAGCCGGGCCTGTAATAGCTTATTCAACTCATTGGTACCCACGTCCCCTTTATGCATAGGAGTGAGCACCTGCACATCCCTTAACGGATTTAAACCATAAACTTCAGGCATGCGTTCACATACCATCCTTATGATTAACTCTTGCACTCTAACCAAATCCTCCTGCTCCACCCAGTAAAAATCTGCATCCGGCGCAGGCTTAGAGCACTTTATCGGAAACTTACCCTCATTTATACGGTGAGCATTTACCACGATCATGCTTTCCATGGCCTGACGAAAAATAGTAGTCAACTTTACAACTGGAATGGCCTCGCTCCTTAGAATATCGGCCAAAATATTCCCCGGCCCGACCGAAGGAAGCTGATGCACGTCACCGATTAAAACCAACCGACAGGTTAGAGGCAGGGCGCGAAGCAAATTCAAACAAAGTGGACCGTCAAGCATGGACACCTCATCTACTATTAATACATCAACAGCCAACTTGTTTTCTTCATTGTGCACCAGTTGTCCCTGGGGCGTAGCGCCTAACAACCGATGGATAGTGCGGGCCTCTCCCCCTGTTGCTTCGGACAGTCGTTTTGCTGCCCGACCAGTAGGCGCGGCCAGTTTAACTTTGAGCCCCAACTGATTAAAAATGTGCACAATCATCCTAGTGATAGTTGTTTTGCCTGTCCCTGGCCCACCGGTGATGACAAAGACTTTATTTGTACACGCTCCCAACACGGCCTGTCTCTGTTCAGGAGTCAGCGTAAGTCGCTCTCTGGCCTCTATCTTGGGTAATATTTGAGAAATCTTGGTTTCGGATATGGCTGCCGGGTGGGTATAAAGATGATACAATCTGGAGGAAATCTCCTTTTCCAGACGATAAAAATAGGTCAGATATACTGCCTGTTTTATGCCTTGTTGGGGAAGATCTTCTTTAAAAATACGTTTGCGCTCAAGAAGGTCATCCAGTGCTTTAAGAATCAAATTCCCATCAATATCCCCAAGGATATCCTGCACTTTTTTGACCAGTTCCTCTTCCGGATAAAACAGATGACCTTGTTCACTTAACTTAAACAAAGTATAGGAAATAGCGGCCTGGAGCCGCTGTTCACTATCAAGAGCAAAACCAAGTTTTAAGGCCATTTTATCGGCTGTTTTAAAGCCAATGCCCTGAATATCATAAGCCAGATCATAGGGATTTTCTTTGAGCTTCCTGACCGAATCCTGGCCATATTTTTTGAAAATACGTGTGGCAAAAGTAGGAGCCACCTCATGGCTTTGCAAAAAGAGCATCAACGCCCTGATCTCACGCTGCTGGGTCCAGGACCGTACAATCATCTCCTTTTTCTTTGGCCCAATCCCTTCCACCTCTAGAAGACGCTCTGGTTCTTTATCAATAATCTCCAGAACCCTGGCCCCAAACTTGTCAATGAGTCTTTGAGCCATAACCGGGCCAATGCCCTTAATCAGATGAGAGCTTAAATAGCGTCTGATTCCATTGATGCTGGCTGGAAATAGCTGCTCAAAATCCTGAACCAAAATCTGACGACCATATTTGGGATGCTCCTTCCAGAAGCCTTTAATTTTGAGCATCTCGCCCGGGGCAATACTTCCCAGGTGGCCACATATGGTCACCAGACCAGGATACTGGCTGGTCCTTATACGAGCAATAGTGTAGCCGTTCTCGGGATTATTATAAACGATATTTATGACTTCAGCCTTGAATTCCTGCATCTATTTAGAAATGTGTCTTTAACGTCCTGTGATAGCTCAATCTGCCCTCGTAGTGCGTGAACCGTAATTGGATAAAAATCTTCCTGTATTTTTTTCTCCAGCTTCCAGCTGTAAATCTCCTTGAACAAACTAACTCCTAACAACCTAAAATCATAGCGGTTATTGACCACATTCGAAACTTATAATTGGGGTACTCGAACCCTGATGGGTGTATAGAAAATAAAATCTCGTCTGAAAGACTGAAGGAATAGGGTTATCGGTACAGACAACAGGCTGTAATTTCAACAATAAAATTGCAAAAAACTCAGCTAAAAGCTGAAAACTACTTCATATTAACAATATCCGGTTGATTGCGTTTTCCTCACGCACCTTTTTTCATTACATGTGCATAACTAATTACTTTCTTAACATTTTTACGTTTTAAAGGCTGGCAGCTTGAAGTTGATGACCCAAAATACGAAATGCTTTTCGCTCTCAGGTTTTTTTAACCTACACGAGGAGGGATTAGAAACGTATAAGAGTCTGTGGCCAAACCATATCAATTAGTTAGAATAATAAAAACACTATGAACAAAAAAATAAGTGAGTTACAATTTTACATTCTTTAACCTCAAAGAGTTACCTACTACAGACACGGAACTAAAACTCATGGCTGCTGCAGCAATAATAGGACTTAAGAGTATGCCAAAAAACGGATACAGGACGCCAGCAGCAACAGGAACGCCCAGGGCATTATAGACAAAGGCGAAAAACAGATTTTGCTTTATGTTGCGGATAGTCGCTTTACTCAGAAGCCTTGCACGCACAATCCCTCGAAGATCACCCTTAACAAGAGTTACTCCGGCGCTTTCCATGGCCACATCAGTGCCGGTTCCCATGGCTATACCAACGTGGGCCTGGGCTAGAGCCGGGGCATCGTTGATGCCATCTCCAGCCATGGCCACAATTCGTCCTTCATTCTGAAACTTTTTTACTACTTCTACTTTATCTTCCGGTAGGACCTCTGCTATAACCTCGTCAATATCCAGTTTTTTGGCTACGGCCTGGGCGGTCTGTTTATTGTCGCCGGTCACCATCACTACACGGATTCCTTCTGCGTGAAGTTGTTCTATCGCCTGTGGAGTGGTATTTTTGATAGGATCTGAGACGCTCAATAATCCTGCAAATTCTCCATCAATACCCACTAACATAACCGTATCTCCTTCAGCGCGCATCTGATCGGCTTGATCTGCAAACTTTCCATAATCAATGCTGAAATCCTTTAGTAGCTTCTTGTTCCCCAAAAGCACTGAGTGTCCTTTAACATTTCCACTGACCCCTTTACCTGTATGCGATTCAAAATCCTTTGGCTCGACCAAATCTACGCCTCGGTCCAATGCACCCTCAACAATCGCTGTTGCCAGAGGATGTTCACTCCCTTTTTCTAGGCTTCCAACCAATTGAAGTATCTCTTTTTCATCAAATGAGCCTGCAGGCACAACTTTTGTCAATCTGGGTTTGCCCTCAGTAAGAGTCCCGGTTTTGTCCACTACCAATGTATCCACCTTGCGAAGTATTTCTATAGACTCGGCATCCCGAAAAAGAATCCCCATGGTTGCTCCCTTGCCCGTGGCGACCATGATCGACATTGGGGTCGCAAGACCTAGAGCACAAGGACAGGCAATGATAAGGACTGAGACTGCGGCGATGAGTGCGTGGGCTATTCGAGGTTCTGGTCCCACCCAGGCCCAAATGACAAAGGCAATGATAGAGGATGCGATTACCGTTGGGACAAAATATGCGGCCACAATATCCGCAAGCTTCTGAATGGGGGCTCTGCTGCGTTGGGCTTCAGCAACCATCTGCACTATCTGAGAAAGTAAAGTTTCTGCCCCGACTTTTTCCGCCTTTATGATCAGGGTGCCTGTGCCGTTAACAGTGGCCCCCACTACTCGATCATTAGGTCCTTTTGCTACCGGAACAGGCTCACCAGTAATCATTGATTCATCAACATTACTTGTTCCCTCAATAACCACTCCATCAACGGGAATTTTTTCTCCGGGACGAACTCTGAGCAAATCTCCAGGTTTGACCAATTCTAGCGGGACGTCTTTTTCTCCGTCATCACTAATCAGTCTTGCAGTCTTTGGTGCCAACCCCAGGAGGGCTTTGATTGCCGCACCTGTTTGACTACGGGCCTTAAGTTCAAGCACCTGGCCAAGGAGTACCAGGGTGACAATTACTGCTGAGGCCTCAAAGTATACTCCAACCATACCATCTGGCCCCCGCAACGAAGGGGGAAATATCCCGGGGAAAAGCGTGGCCACCAGGCTATAAATGTAGGCGACTCCCACACCAAGGCCGATTAGAGTAAACATGTTTAAACTTTTATTGACCACGGAATACCAGGCCCGAACAAAAAACGGCCAGCCACACCACAAAACTACAGGAGTTGCAAGGATAAGTTCAAGCCAGTGGTAAAACTTGGTAGAGGCCCAAAGATCCAAGACCCCGCCACCAGGGATAATATCTCTCATGGCAATGATAACCAGAGGGATCGTGAATACTGTACCAACCCAAAAACGTTTCCACATGTAATCCAGTTCGGGATTTTTTTCGTCCATTGCTGTTGCTGCACGGGGCTCCAAAGCCATTCCGCAGATAGGGCAGCTACCAGGTTCATTACGGACCACTTCCGGGTGCATAGGGCACACCCATTCTGGGCTGGAACCTTGAGACTCCGGGAGAATGGGTTCTAAGGCCATTCCGCATTTGGGACATGATCCCGGAGCATCCTGTTTAATTTCAGGATGCATGGGACAGGTATAGATTTGGCTTTTATGAGAAAGTTCTCTGGTATCAGTGGACACATTGTCGAAATTATCCTGAATCCCTCCACCGATATAATCTTTGGGATTGTGACGAAATTTTTCCAGGCAGTGTTTGCTGCAGAAATAATAAGTTTGTCCATTATGTTTATGTTGAAGGAATTCGTTTTCATTTTCAGTCTTCATTCCGCAAACAGGATCAACAAATTCCTTCTTAATGCTATGGGCATGTTGAGAATGTCCTTTTCTAGTTCCGTTTGTACTATGGTTATGCATTGCTCTCCCTCTCTTTCCGACAATTGTTCTCGGGCAGAGGCGTAAAACATAAATTAGAAAAACCGAAGGCAGAGAATGAGTAACCTCAAATTCTCTTACCTTCGGCCATAATTCCTTCTATTTTCAGTCAGCTAAGGGGCTTAATCATCTTCTTCATGAAAGTACATCCCAGGATGCATCATCCCTGGACCCATCATGCCTGGACCCATCATCATTCCAGGCTGCATCATGCCGCCCATCATGCCCATTCCTCTACCCATCATGGGGAAAATGAAACCTTCTTTTTTAAGTTCAATTTGCATAGATACCTGCTCTTTTAAAAGCTTAGCTCGAAGTTCACTAATGTCATCAACAAGACTGTTTACCTTTTTCATGTCAATCTTTTCATCAAGCAAGGCAGCCTTTAATCGAAGCTGCTTGGAATACAACTTTTGAAAAATGTTTTGGATCACGCCAGAATGTTTTTGATAAATCTTTTGCAAAACTTCCTGTTTTTCTCTTGGAATCTGAGCGTACATACCTTGATAGCCAGGCATGACAGCAGCCCCTCCCATCATCCCGCCTCTCTGGCCATGACCACTTGGGCTCGCAAAGCTTAGAGGACTCACCATCAGAACAGCCAAAATAGCCAAGAAGATAACTTTTGCGTTTTTGAGATTCATAAAAACTCCTTTGTTTAAAGGTTTAATATTAATTATTGCCAGAATGACGTTTGTATCAATTTATTTTCAATAGAGTCTGTGGCCAACCCCCATTTTGACTACCGGATTGGAAATCCTGGTTTCTTGAAAGCATTGCAAAGGGCTGGGTAGTCCATCTTGGCGAAGCTTGCGGATAAGCAGAGCATAGGGGGGACAAAGCTAAATATCTGGGACTCTTTGCCATAACTATCAACAATAAAAAGAATATTCATTAATCCCAAATGCCCCATTATGCTCTGCCCGCAAGCAAGCTATAGATGGGTCCGTGCATTTGCACCAGCTTGAAAGAAATCGGGATTGAAAAAAATTATGAAAAATTGTCCTCTGATTGTCCTCTGAGTAAGGTTTAGCCACAGACTATATAGTGAATACGTAGCGATAAAATTATGTAATTTGATAAGAACATCATAAGCTACCTTTTCCACCTTTAATGACGTTAAGGCATTTTTTTCTTTTTTTCCACTATTATTTTGAAAAAAAAGATCGGTAAATTTCCATGATGGAATCAAGCCTGGTTCGGAGAAAAAATCTTACATTTTCCGGACCTACCCTTTTATTCTGGACATGGAATAAGGAGGGAAATTTTATTGAGGCAATTGGCTGGAGGCCTTTGGATAAGTTTTCTTGCAGAGCTAACTTATGGATGATTCCAATCGCAGAAATAGTGCGGTTACTAGTGAAAACTCCAGTTATTAACAAATAACTTAACAGATATGGAAGGGAAAAGTAGCCTCTTTCAAATTCAGCTTAAAAAAGGAATTAAAAGCTCAGGAGTTAAATGAAAGACCACACCCATGATCACATTCCATAACCTAACTTGCTTGCAAACAATCCTGACACACGCCGTCGAAACGAATTTCAATACCTTCTATGCGGACGGGCAAATCTTTGTACGCATCGTTTATAGCTACTGGTAGTTTATGCATAGAAATACACTGCATCTGTCCACATTCTTTGCAATAAAAATGGCAGTGGCCATCATTATTTTCTGCCGATGCAAAACAATATCTAAACGACCTGTCTCCTGCACTATGTCTGTAAATAATCTTCTTCTCCACGAAGAGATCTAAAATCCGGTACAAGGTTACCTTGTTTATCGAGATCTGAGTAATAAGTTCTTGAAGGATTTCCTGAGCAGTTACAGGACGTCTTTTATTGACTATCAAAGACAAAACCATAACACGATGATGGGTTGGCTCAAGTCCGGCACCATGTAAAATGCCTCGCACTTCATAGTTCATTTCTATTTTATTATTCATCTCTTTTTAAGATAAACTAAGATTCCTGGAAAAATCTTTTATGACAAAAATCAATACACAAAAAAATAAAAAAAGTAAGGGTAGCTACAGCAATTATAGACGCTCCCGAAGTGATATTAAAGGTAAAAGACACCCATAGACCCAAAATACAAAAAACAATGCTCCACAGGATGGATTTAAACATCATTTGGGCTAGAGACAAGCACTTTCTCTCCGCCAGATAGGCCGGTATTGTTAGCAAGGCAATGACCAAGATCAGGCCCACTACCCGAACAATCATGACCACGGACACCGCGACTAAGCTCAAGAGGAGAAAATAATAAAATGTCACTGAAAGGCCAAGTGTTTTGGCATATTCTCGGTCAAAGGACATGACCAGAAAACCTCTGTAAAGTATGGTAACCAGGCCAACAATAAACAAGTCCATGACCAGCATAACCCAAAGATCAGAGTCAGGGACGGTGAGGATACTACCAAAAAGGTAACTCATTAAGTCCACGTTGTACCCTGGGGTCAAATCAATAAGAATAATACCAAAGGCCATGCCCGCTGCCCAGATCAGACCTACCACGGTATCTGTGCGGTTATTACGGTTTAGAGTAATTGCCCCCAAAAGACCTGAGGTAAACAGGGTAAATCCAAGGGTGCAGGGCAGGACCGGAAGTCCCAAAAAAAAGGCCAGGCCCACTCCTCCATAAGCACTATGGGCAACCCCTCCGGCCAAAAATACCAAACGATTGACCACAACAAGGGACCCAATAATCCCACAGGCAATACTGGTTAAAATACTAGCCCATAATGCGTTTTGCATGAAGGGCAAATTCAGGAGGTCAAGCATTTCTAATTCTCCTTAGAACCTGTGGCCAAACCCTGTTTTAACCGCTGATTGAAAGTCTTGGTTTCTGAAATGCATTACAAACGGCTTGGGTAACCCATCTAGACGAAGCTTGCGGAAAAACAGAGCATCGGGATGAATGGGCTACACATTTTGCGATGTTGACCATAACTATCGATAATAAAAAGAATATTCGTTTACCCAAAACATCCCATTATGCTCTGTCCGCAAGCAAGTGTTAGATGGGTCCAAGTCTTTGTACCAGCATGAAAGAAACCAAGACTAGAATAAACCATGAAAATTAATTGATAAAAAGATTCGGCTACAGGCTCCTTAGCTCCCCTGGATTACGCGTTTGTAAATCTTTTAAAGACGCTTTTAACTCTGTTCAATTAAGGTCTATCTTGCTTTGCTCCGCTGTCTTTCGAGCTTCAGGCTCTTCAAAAAGAGTTGAAACACCGTCTATAAAGTGCCCCATAGGACAAGGGTGGTCGTGGATACCATAAAGAAGGTCGAGCATCTCTCTGGTTAAGTTCCTGTCTTGGCCCATAATGATTCTTTTATTCACCACAGCAATCCTGCTAATCTGCGATGAAGCCACAATCAGATCATGGGTGACCACAAGCACAGTGACTTCCTCTCCCAACTTAGCCAAAAACTCATAAATACATTGTTTGCCCTGTGGATCAATACTGGCTGTTGGTTCATCAAAGATTAGAAGCTCTGGTTCAGAGACCAGGGCCCTGGCCACCAGCACCCGCTGTTTCTGACCTCCGGAAAGCTCATTAATGCGGCTGTGGGCCAATTTGTGCATACCCACCTTTTCAAGGGCTTGATAAGCTTGCTTTTTTTCCTTCCGACTAAAGGTAAAACCAAGCCTTCTGTTCCCAAGGCCCATTAAAACAACCCCTAAAACAGTGATCGGGAAAAGGTCTCTATCCGGCCTATGTTGAGGAACATATCCTATACGTTTATAGCTCTTATGAGGTTCCTGACCAAAAACCAGCACTTGGCCCTTGTCAGGCTTTAATAAGCCCAGAATAATTTTTAGCAACGTGGTTTTGCCACCTCCATTTGGCCCTAAAATAGCCACGAATTCACCGTGGTCTATTCTCAAGTCCACATCTTCCAAAATTAAATGATCTCCATAGGCCAAACTAACGTTTTTAAGCTCAATTACTGGCGAATTCATTGGATTTGTCTTAAATTTTATTTGTTAAATGTCAGGAGGTAGTCTTTGGAGTTTAGTTATCCTGCACTCTAATCCCCAGCTCCTAAACCCCACCTTAGAACTTTGGCTATCCGCAGCAGATTGTCCTCCCAATCATAGGCCAGAGGGTCAAGGCTGACCACCTGCCCACCAATAGCCTTCGCAATGACCTGTGCGCTTTTCGCTGAAAACTGCTTTTGAACAAAAACGACTTTGATACCTTCTCTTTTGGCTAGCTGCACAAGCTTTTGTAAAACCCTGACACCTGGTTCTCTGCCCTCTACTTCAATCGGAACCTGCTTAAGCCCAAAATCTTGGGCAAAATATCCCCAGGAAGGATGAAAAACCATAAACTTGCGTGAGTTAAGTCTTGAAGGTTCTAAAATTTCTTTAATTTTTTTCTCCAGTTCATCTATACTTTTGCAAAAACGATTAAAATTTCTTTTATATTCAGCAGAATGGATGGGATCAACGGCAGCAAGAGCTTTAAAGATATTCTCAGCCTGAATTTTGACCAGCCTGGGCGAGAGCCAAATATGAGGATCTTTCATTCCTGTCCGGTCATGGTGATGTTCTACTCGATGCTCCTGATGATTGTCGCTTACGCTATTCAAAATTCCTTCAATTTGCTCCATATGCCTTTTCTCGATCCCGGCATCTGTATGCACAATAAGAAGCTTAGGATTTAACCCGGCAAACTTTTTTAGCCATACACGCTCAAAAGGGACACCTATAGCAAAATAAGCCCTTGCCTGTCTGAGCATGACCATTTGTCTGGGTCTTGGCTCATAGGTGGCCGGGCTTGCCCCAGGCATCACCATAACCTGGACATCTACTAAATCTCCTCCAATTTTGTGCACAAAGTATTTCTGAGGTAAAATACTTACAAACACCAGTGTCTTTTGCGCCCAGGCTTTGCCCTCTGGAAACAAAAGAAAAATAAGCAGGATCAAAACCCACAACTTGGTCTGACGCATAAGCTTCCCTCCCAGAGCTATGCAACTATGTTGCATTGAGCTTGTGCAACAGAGTTGCACAACCTGTCAAGACAATTCACAGTATGGTGCATCCAAGTTCACTTCCATTCCATGCGCAACTCTCCTGAAGACAGCTTTTGCAACTGTTCTTGGTCAAGGATATGAAACTCGCGACCACGCACAGCAATAAAGCCTTTTTCCACCATTTTCTTAATTACGCGGCTCATGGTTTCAGGAGCTACGCCAATTATTTTTGCCAACTCTCTTTGAGAGATGTTTAACCTGAGCACAGTGTTACCTGTATTTTTATCTCTAGATGCCCCCTGAACAAAAAAAGCAGCCAAACGTTGCGGCACATCCATGAGAGACAGGGATGTAATAGTATCCATGGCCTGTTTAAGCTTATAACTCAGGATAGAAAGGATTTTAAACATAAGATTGGGCTCTTCTTGTACCAAATTTTTAAAAGTGTTACCAGATATGACAAAGACAGTACTGTCTTTAAGTGCGACAAAGTTTCCCGGGGCTCCCTCTTCAGAAAAAGTATGAACCAGACAAAAGGTCTCGCCAGGGCGAAACAGGTTCAATATCTGCTCTTTGCCTTCATAGGATATTCTTGAAAGCTTGATCCTTCCGGAAATAACCAGATAAAATGCCTGGAACTGCTGTGACTGCCGCATGATAGTCTCACCAGCCTTGTAAGATTTAACCTGTCCGGAACGAGCCAGAATCGTTAAATCTTCCTCTGGCAAATCCTCAAAGATAAAACTTGTTCGCAATAATGTTGTTAATTGGTTCAAAGAGTACATCTTTTCTCCTTTAACTGCTCCTAACTAGTTTAAGATGACCTTTTCACGAGACAATTTTGTTGTTAATATTGTTCTGGATCAATATGTATATTTTTACATTTACATTGCAAACATATATATCTCAACATTTTACCATTATGCACATACACACATTAAATCCATGTTACCTGATAGGATAAAAAATTTTAAATACCATTAAATACAACAATGTAAAATTTAAAAAACATTAAACTTATTATTACATTGATTACACTTAACATTTTAAATTCAGATAGAAAATATCTATTAAAAAACCTTCTATTAAATACTTACATAAATGCAATCTATACTTATTGATTTATATTTTTTTTACATTAATAAGCATTCGATTGGTATTAATTATAGTTCAAACTTTTACACTCAATTTCTCAAATTTTAACGTATAATACCTTGATATATAAAATTAATTTTATAATATATATTTTTTGTTTTTTTATACAAAAACCTTAAAAAGATTTCTTCCATCATTTGCCTTCTAAAACCCACCTCAAAAAACTTTTTCTTAATCTTTATATCAGAGCAAGCCCCTTCAGTTTTCGTCTCTCATAACCTTCTCTCTAAAAAAATACAAAAAAAATTATTACTGGAGTTTGTGTCAAACTTTGCAAAGTCTACCTACTTTTGACTTTCTCTCTCTAACATCTAAAGTCAGTATCATCGTAAAATCGTTTCCTTGGGGAGGTATCATTGAATTCTTTTTTTAATCTGCCTTTTTATGGCCTGGGTCTAAACTTAGACCCTCTTTTAGAGCGAAGCCAAACCTTAAAATTAACCCCTATCCATGGGAAAAGACAAACAATTTGGTTTCAGAACATTCCCATAACCGCAGGTATTGACCTGCTCATTTATCTTAACCGTGAAACAAGAGGCAGTTAAAAAACCTTAAACCATGAGGAGGGATTATGAAACTAGGTCGTAGAGAGTTTATAAAACTTTCAGCAGCGGCCACTACGGCAACCGCATTCGGTGGTTTAGGTTTTAATCTAAAACCTACTACTGCCAGAGCCCAGCTATTAAAGCTTAGATGGGCCAAAGAAAGCACTTCCATTTGCTGTTACTGCGCCGTGGGCTGTGGACTTATTGTCCACTCTGCCAAAGAAGGTCCCGGACGGATTATCAATGTTGAAGGCGATCCGGATCATCCCATCAACGAAGGCGCCCTTTGTGCCAAAGGCGCTTCCATCTATCAACTTGCGGAAAATGATAACCGACTAACCAAGGTTTTATACCGAGCTCCCGGCAGTGACCACTGGGAAGAAAAATCCTGGGACTGGGCATTGGATCGCATTGCCCGCAAAGTTAAAGAAACCAGGGATCAAACCTTTGCTCGCTATAATTCCAAAGGACAAGAAGTAAACCGCTGCGAGGGTCTGGCTTCTGTAGGTTCAGCAGCCTTAGACAATGAAGAATGCTGGATCTACCAGGCCATGATTCGCGCCTTGGGTGTTACCTATATAGAACATCAGGCACGTATCTGTCATAGTTCTACAGTAGCGGCTCTTGCAGAATCATTTGGACGCGGTGCAATGACCAATCACTGGATCGACATAAAAAACAGTGATTGCATCCTGGTTATGGGTAGTAATGCCGCTGAAAATCATCCTATTTCTTTTAAATGGGTCATGAGGGCCAAAGACAAAGGAGCCAAACTCATTCACGTTGACCCCCGCTTCACCAGGACTTCCAGTAAAGTAGATATCTATGCCCCTCTCCGTTCAGGGACAGATATCGCCTTTTTAGGCGGCATGATCAAATATATCTTGGATAATAACCTTTATTTTAAAGAATATGTAGTCAACTATACCAATGCCTCTTTTATTGTAAACCGAAAATATAAATTTAAAGATGGTCTCTTTGCCGGATTTGATCCTAAAACTGGCAAATACGACAAATCCTACTGGGCTTTTGAACTGGATAAAAACGGCAACCCCAAAAAAGACCATCACCTCAGGCATACCCGCTGTGTATTTCAACTCTTAAGGAAGCACTATAAACGATACACTCTAGATCGCGTATCTGAAATTACAGGAACGCCCAAAGCAAAGCTTATCGAGGTTTACAAAACTTATACAGCTACAGGTAAACCAGATAAATCCGGAACCATCATGTATGCCATGGGCTGGACCCAGCATACAGTGGGTGTGCAAAATATCCGTGCCATGGCCATGATACAGCTCCTCCTGGGCAATATTGGTGTTGCCGGTGGCGGAATTAATGCGCTGCGTGGGGAGTCCAATGTCCAAGGCTCTACTGATCATTGTCTGCTTTATCATATTTTGCCTGGCTATCTGAAAACGCCCAAAGCGTCTCAACCAACATTGGATGCGTACAATAAAAAATATACACCAAAGAGCAATGATCCAAAGAGTGCCAATTGGTGGCAAAATTATCCCAAATACTCGGCCAGTCTGCTCAAGGCTATGTATATGGATGCAGATATCCACGAGGCCTATCACTGGCTGCCCAAATTGGATGATGGGCAAAACGCTTCCTTCCTGGTCCTCTTTGATGAAATGCTAAAAGGCAAATTCAAAGGCTTTTTTGCATGGGGGCAAAATCCAGCCAATGGTTTAGCCAACTCCAATAAAGCACGTAAGGCATTAAGCCAATTGGACTGGATGGTTGTGGTCAATATCTTTGACAACGAGACCGCGTCCTTCTGGAAAGGCCCGGGCATGGATCCCAAAAAGGTAAAGACAGAAGTCTTTTTCTTGCCCTGTGCTGTTTCCGTGGAAAAAGAAGGTTCTATCACCAATTCGGGCCGCTGGATGCAATGGCGCTACGCTGCAGCCAAGCCCCTTGGTGATTCCAAGCCCGATGGAGATATCATCTGCGAACTGTTTGAGAGGATAAAACACCTGTACCAGACAGAGGGAGGAGCTTATCCTGAACCTATCGTCAACTTGAGCTCGGAAAAATGGGGCAACAAAAAGAACGTATATGACCCACATGCAGTGGCCAAAATTGTCAATGGCTACTTTCTCAAGGATGTGACAGTTAAAGGCAAAACCTTCAAAGCCGGCACACTAGTACCAAGTTTTGCTTATCTCCAAGCTGATGGTTCTACCTGTTCCGGCAACTGGTTGTATTGTGGCTCATACACAGAAAAAGGTAACATGGCTGCCCGACGCGATAAAACCCAAACACCTGAACAGGCTAAGATTGGCCTTTTCCCCAACTGGTCATGGTGCTGGCCGGTCAACCGCAGAATCCTGTATAATAGAGCATCAGTTGATCTTAAAGGACGTCCCTACGCACCACAAAAACCAGTCATTGCCTGGAATGGTCAGAAATGGGTTGGCGACGTGCCTGATGGAGGATGGAAGCCAGGAGCCAAGTACGCATTTATCATGCGCAAACATGGCCACGGACAGATATTTGGCCCTGGCAGGGTAGATGGTCCGTTCCCGGAACATTACGAACCTCTGGAGTGCCCAATTAAGTCACATTCCCTGTCCAAGGTACTGTACAACCCCACAGCCCTTAAATTTGATGGTGAAATGGAGAAAAGGACATCTTGTGACCCAAGATACCCCTTTGTGTGCACCACCTA
This sequence comes from Desulfovulcanus sp., assembly GCF_982781345.1. Lineage (NCBI taxonomy): Bacteria > Pseudomonadati > Thermodesulfobacteriota > Desulfovibrionia > Desulfovibrionales > Desulfonauticaceae > Desulfovulcanus > Desulfovulcanus sp. Next base: position 389 of record NZ_CEYAEZ010000067.1, on the reverse strand, counting down.
TCGGCTCACCGAACACTGGCAAACTGGCGTTATGACAAGATGGCAGCCCTGGCTTTTGGAGGCGGAACCACAACTCTTTGTGGAAATAAGTCCTGAATTGGCAAAACTACGGGGAATTAAAAACGGAAAAAAAGTCATTGTAGAAAATGAAAGAGGTCAGGTTGAAGCAGTAGCCATGGTTACCTCAAGAATGAGACCGTTTAAGATCATGGGACAAACAATACATCAGGTTGGACTGCCCTGGCACTATGGTTGGATCTATCCAAAAGATGGCGGTGATGCGGCCAATATCCTCACTCCGTCAGTAGGCGATCCAAACACTGGCATCCCGGAAACCAAGGCCTTTATGGTTAATGTTCGCAAAAAATAAGGAGGTAGCTTATGGACGG
>NZ_CEYAEZ010000066.1:0-15324 GCF_982781345.1 Desulfovulcanus sp. | reverse complement strand
ACGCAGACAAGAGCGACCAGCGACTTGCCGAGCGCACTATTTGTCCCTGACTTTCAGGCCGGGAAGGATAGTTTGAATTTCGGCTCTTATCGCTTTTAGTAGCGAAACCTGGACGTCACCCTGCGCGAAGCGAAGGGTCTCTTGACACGCCAAGCTTATCCCTTAGATTCTTCGCTTCGCTCAGAATGACGTTAACGAAACTTTCATTTTTCAAATTCCCTTCCAAAGTTAGGGGCCTAACCTGGGGTGTATCCGATAGCTGTACTTGCTATTTATGAAAGCTTATATTGTGACCGTAGACCCACGCAGACAATCTTGTACGGCAGACTTTGCCGAACAAAAACCTGACGGCCTTACAGGCCGTGCTTAAGCTTAGTAACTATAGCTTTCCCGATGTGATGATAGCCTTAATCTATCTGAAAGAGCCGAACTCATATATCCATCCGGGCCTGAAAGGCCGGGAGTAGCTGTGCGGCCGGCAAGTCGCCGGGCGCACTTGTCTGCGTGCGTCTGCGGTTAAAAAAGGACATTGTATCTGCATTGGCCAAGCTTCCAAAGTCTCAAAAGTCATTTTCATATCATCCATCTCCACCCTACTCAACTACTTAACCAAAGTGCACCAAACTCCTAATAAGAAGAGTCACTTATCCTATATCCTAAACCTTATAATAAATATCTATTTGACAAATACAAAAAAACAATTTCTTTTCGTAAAAAACTAAGGAGTAGGAGGGTTATATGTTCGAACTAAGCGATGCTGCAAAAAAACAACTGGACATGTATTTTGCCAATCACGAGGTATCACCCATCAGAGTTTATATGGCAAATGGATGCGGTGGACCACGATTGGCCCTTGGCCTGGATGAAGAAAATGAAAACGATGAGGTTTATGAGGTAGAAGGCTTCAAGTTCTTGGTGGACAAGAGCTTGATGAAAATAGCTGCCCCTATCAAGGTGGATTTTAACGAGATGGGATTTTTCATAACTTCAAGCATGAAACTGAGTCCCGGTGGTTGCAGTTCATGCTCTTCTTGTGGCTAGTTTTTTTATACTTAGAAATACTCTGGCTCTCATTACTTCTCTCGGAGAAACAAATTTCCCGCCCGCTACCCGTTGGTACGCCAGACCGAAACGCAGAGCTTCCTGCTGGCTCCCCGAGCTGGGTATACACTAATAAAGCTCCCCTAAGAAAACTCTGGAAAACAATTTTAATGGCTAAATTTACTAAGCAGTTAGCTTTAATAATTCAAACTAAATTGTGCGTTTTTTTGCAGTTCAGAGTTTGAGATTGCTTCGCTCCTCTTGTTTCGCTCGCAATGACAGGAGCGAGAATGTCATTGCGAGGGCAGCGAAGCTGCCCGTGGCAATCTCACCCATTGGTTAAAATCACTGGCTCAAAGCGTACTTCAATATGTTTTACCTGGCCCGCAGAGACAGAATGCCAGAGCAGCCAGCAAGTAACTGGCTGCTCTGGTCTGCGTCCGTCTGCGTGAGTCTACGGTTAAAAACTTCTTTTATCAAGAACCAGCCTCTGCTTATCTTTAGCGCGTTTAAGGCTTTTGGGCTCGACCAGCTTGACCTCAAAAGTGACGCCCACTTCTGAAGCCAACCGTTTTTTAATACGGCTCACCAACTCCTGCGTTTCCCGCATCTTGTCCGAAAGCAGGGCTTCATTGGCCTCTACAAGCAATGTTGCCCGGTCAAGATGATCTTCGCGATCCACAACAATCTGGTAATGCGGCTTTGTCCCTTCAATCTCGAGAAGGATAGGTTCGATCTGGCTGGGAAAAACATTAACTCCCCTGATAATAATCATGTCGTCAGTGCGACCTAAGATCTTGCTTAGGCGGTAAAAGGTGCGGCCGCAGGGGCAGGGTGCAGTGATAAGCCGGGTCAAGTCACCGGTTCGAAAGCGAATAATAGGGAAGGCCTCTTTGGTCAGGGTAGTCAGGACCAGTTCCCCGGTCTGTCCTGGCTCCACTGGCTGGCCTGTTTCAGGATCAATAATCTCGGCCAGAAAGTGATCCTCATTTATGTGTAGCCCGTTTTGCTCCTGGCATTCGCCAGCAATGCCCGGGCCCATGACTTCACTGATTCCATAATTGTCTGTGGCCAGAATTTTCAGCCTGTCCTGAATTTCAGAGCGCATGGCCTCGGACCAGGTCTCGCCGCCAAACAGCCCGTAACGTAGAGAAAGAGAATTTATATTAATACCCATCTCTTCCATGGTATCGGCCAGATAAAGCGCATAACTGGGGGTGCAGACCAGGGCCGTGGTCCTGTAATCCTGCATGATAAACACCTGTCGCCGCGTGCCCCCGCTGGAAACAGGTATGACAGATGCGCCAATTGCCTCGGCTCCATAGTGAAATCCAAAACCACCGGTAAAAAGACCGTAGCCAAAAGCAATTTGCACCAGGTCATCTTTTGTTACGCCACCGGCAACAAGGATGCGAGCCACAAGATTTGACCAACGGCGAATATCGTTTTTGGAATAGCCAACCACAGTTGGCTTGCCTGTTGTACCGGATGATGCTTGCAAACGAACCACTTCTCGTAGAGGAACGGCAAAAAGGCCATATGGGTAGTTGGCTCGAAGATCATCTTTGGTGGTGAAGGGCAAACGCCTAAGATCATCTAAAGAGCGAATATCTTCGGGATCGAGATCAAGCTCATCAAAACGGCTTCGATAAAAAGGCACGTTTTTGCGCACCCTGTTTAATGTAGATTGCAGTCGTTCAAGCTGGAGTATCTCCAGCTCCTCTCTGTCCATGCACTCGTAGTCTCGTTCCCAGTACATTTTTTAACCTCGGAGATTTTGAGGGTTAAGGATCATGGGGTGGGGCAGGTTATTTGAACCCCTCTTTTATTTCGCTGCCTGTTGAGCCGCTGGCCTTCGGCCAAGATTTTACACGAATCTGTTGCCCCCATCCACTCATTTACCCTTTCACACATCCACACATTAACCCATTCACTCCTTAACACTTACACCCATCTGGCGTAAAATAATATACTCGGTTGCGTCCGTTTTCCTTGGCAGCATACAATGCCTGATCAGCCGCTTCGACCAAGTTATCTACCAGGGCACCTTGCCATTGAGGCTGAAGTTCTGCCACGCCTACACTGATGGTAATTCTTATCCCTTTTTTAATAATCTGGCCCTCTGCATTACGAATGACAAAATTATAGGCTTCTACAAGCTTGCGTATATCCTCTGCTTTTTGCCTGGCTTCATTTAACTCAGTTTCTGGCATGACCACAACAAATTCTTCACCTCCATACCGGGCAGGAAAAAAGGCCTTGCCTTCTTTTTTCTCTATCTCCTGAACATAGCGCTTGATTATCGTGGCCACCGCTGCCAAGGCCTGATCTCCAATTCGATGTCCATAATTATCGTTAAATTCTTTAAAATAATCTATATCTAAAATGAGTAAAGATAGTGGTTTGTTCTGACAACGAGCTTTTTTTACGGCCTCATCTATAAACTCATCAAATGCGCGCCGATTATTTAGTTTGGTTAAGGTATCTGTTTTGCTTAACTGGGCAAGATTTTTCGCATCTTGCTCCATTGTGGTAATGACTTCTCGAAATGCTTCTCTTAGTTTTCTAATTATCTTATCAGGGTCGCCCTCTGTTAAAATGGTTTCTACTGTAACTCCTTCTAAATCTTTTACGTCTCCACTTCTTTTTAAAAGTAACCCCTTGAATTCCTTAATCAACTCCGTTGTAGCCTTAAATGCTGCCTCTAACTTTCTATTGCATGGCGCATTAAGTATATTCTCCTGTTTCTGAACTATTTCCCTAAATTTTTGCTCAGAAAAATCTTTTGTTTGGAGGACTTCTAAAACAAGTTGTTGGATTTGTCTTTTTTGGTTATTTGTTAGAAAATCATACTCTTTAATGCTACGCATGTACATTATCAGTCCTCTCCACTTGGAATCCTTGGGTACACCAAGCTTGTCCAAGGAAACGCACATAGGCTCAGTACATGACAAGTTGTTAACAAATTTTTCCGGCGAAACCGATTCTTTCATCATTTTAGCACACGTCCTTAATTTTTAGGCGTCCAGATCCCTGCCCAAATATGCCCGCTGGACATCTTTGTTCTGGAGCAGTTCCTCGGCAGGACCTTGCAAAACAATACGCCCAGTTTCCAGAACATAACCCCGATCAGCTATTTTTAACGCGCTTCTAGCGTTTTGCTCCACCAGGAGAACCGTAAGGCCGAACTTATCGCGAAGCATCACGATATGCTTGAATATTTCCTGAGTAATATTCGGGGCCAGCCCCATACTGGGCTCATCCAGAAGAAGCACCTTTGGCCTGGCCATAAGAGCCCGTCCTATAGCCAACATTTGCTGTTCACCTCCGGACAGGGTACCTGCAGGCTGTTTTTTGCGTTCCTTTAACACCGGAAACATAGAGTAGATGGATTCCATGTCCTTGGCAATTTCCCGCTTAATCTTATGTCTAAAACGGTGAAAAGAGCCAAGAAGGAGATTATCCTCCACTGATAAGGGCTTAAAAACCAACCTTCCTTCAGGCACATGAGAGATGCCGGCTCTCACGATCTTGTCTGCCTTGTCCCGGGTTATTTCCATCCCATCAAAGGTGATGGTTCCTGATGCCGGTCTGATTAATCCTGAAACAGTTGAGAGTAGGGTGGTTTTGCCTGCACCGTTACCGCCGATCAAGGCAACGATTTCGCCTTTGCGCACATGCAAGGAGGCCCTGCGCACAGCATGAATCTTGCCGTAATAAACGTCTATATTTTTAATGGTAAGCATTTTCCGGGTCGATGGGTTGATGGGTTAATGGGTGTACGGGGATATGGGTGTATGGGTGAATGGGAATATGAGCTAATGAGTATACGGGTATATGGGTTATTGAGCATCTATTTTCCTTCGCTGATATTTAATAAAGTTTAACAATTTTTTGCGTAACAATTCAATGTCTTTATTGAAAGTCTCTAAACGATTATCGTCAATATATTCCAACTTATTAGCTATTATTAACTGTGTTTCTAATTCTGCTAAAGAACCCAAACTTATATAAAGAAATTTTACAAACTCCTTTCTACTGTTTCTTGCCGCTCCTTCTGCTATATTACTTGGTATAGAAATAGTGCACCGCTGCATTTGCGAAGCAAGACCATATTTTTCAAATTCCGGGAAAGTCTTCGTTAGAGCGTAAACATGCGAGACCGTCTCCAGCCCTTCCTGCCAAATCTTCAAATCTTTATGCGTCCTCATTCACCCATCCACACATATAACACATTCACCCCTCCTCTCCTTCCCCAAGATAAGCGGCAATGACCTCTGGATTTTTTTGGACCTCCAAAGGAGTCCCCGTAGCCAGTACCTGACCAAAACTTAAAACCGTAACCTGGTCGCTTATGCTCATCACCAGATCCATGTCGTGTTCCACCAGGGCTACGGTAATGCCCAATTGGTCGCGAATTTTTTGGATTAGTTGCGCCAGACTTCTGGTTTCACGTATATTTAAACCCGCTGCTGGTTCGTCAAGCAAGAGGAGATGAGGCTCAGATGCCAAGGCCCTGGCCAGTTCCAACAGCCGCTGGCTGCCAAAAGGAAGCTCTGCTGCCAACACATCCCACTTATCCGGCAAGCCTACAAAATCAAGTAGCTCCTCGGCCTTTTGTCTGCATTTTTTTTCCTCGGCCCAGTAGCGCGGTGTTTTAAGCAAACAATCAAAAAAAGAATAATCTACCAGCCTATGCCTGCCACTCATGACATTTTCCAGGACTGTCATATTTGAAAATATTTCCAGGTTCTGGAAAGTGCGGACAACCCCAGCCCGGGCACGTTCATGAGAAGGCATGGCGCTTATGTCCTGGCCATTAAAATAAATAGAACCACCCGAGCAAGACACAAACCCGGTAATGGCATTAATCAGCGTGGTCTTGCCCGCGCCGTTCGGGCCGATAATGCTGGTGATACTCTTGGCGGGCACTGAAAAATTGACCTTGTTCAAGGCTACAACGCCCCCAAAGCGCACCATTACTTCCCGGCAATCTAGGATCGAATCATGAGTTTCCGGCTTTCTCACTGTTCTTCCTAACTTTCTATCTCCCTAGCTTCCCAACTAACTTCTGAATTCCTCCAACTATGCCTTCAGGCAAAAACATCATACAAACAATCAAAATAAAACCATAAAGGAGAAATTCTATATTCTCAAAAACCCGCAAAAACTCCGGCAACATGGTCAGGAAAAATGCTCCTGCAACTGCTCCCCAGACATTGGTCATGCCACCAAGGACGACCATGGTAACCAAGAGTACGGAATGATTAAAACCAAAGGAGGAGGGGGCAATGAATTCCAGGTAGTGGGCATAAAGGACTCCGGCTACGGCAGCCAGAATAGCTGAAAGGACAAAAATAAATAACTTGTACCGGGCAATATCAATACCTGAAATCTGGGCTGCCTTTTCGCTGGTATGAATGGCACGCAGAGCCCTCCCGATTCTGGACCTGATTAGATTGAGAGAAAACATAAGGACAATTGCCAGCACAAATATAACCAGGTAATAATATGACAGGTCTGAATCAAAGGAATAGCCAAAGAGACTGAGCCTTGGTATGCCCACAAAACCGCTCGGACCTCCGGTCAACTCGATGGTTTCGTTGAAAACGATATAGACGATAATTCCAAAACCCAGGGTGGCCATGGCTAGATAATGGCCGGACAATTTAAGGGTAGGGATCCCAATCAGGTAGGCAACTAGACCCACAAGTAAAATACCGGCCAAAAGGCCAACAATGATGGGCAGGTTGTAGGTCGTGGTTAAAATGGATGTGGTGTATGCAGCCAGTCCGTAAAAAGCCGCATGCCCAAGGGATATCTGTCCGGCAAAGCCAAGGAGCAGGTTCAGACCGACCGCTACAATGGCATTTAACCCTGAAATGATAAGCACATTTACATAATACTCATTGGTCAAACACCAGGGTAAAGCGACCATCCCTACTAAGAAAAAGGTTATCGTCAATAAGTCTCTTTTAAAACCGTTCATGCGCTTTGCCACTTATAGTTCAAAATCACTTTTTTACTGCAAGCTTTTATTAAAGTGTAAGGGTTAATAAACAATCAGATTTTAGCCCGTCTCGCACTTCTAGCTATTCTTTATCTCCCGTCCCACTCAACTACTCAACCATAAACCAAACTAGACTCTCTCCACTTCTGCCTGACCAAACAGACCGGAGGGCTTCACAAACAGGAGCACGAGCAAGACAATAAAAGTAATTGCGTCTTTGTATCCAGAGGAAATAATGCCCGCGCCAAAAGATTCCAGCACACCCAGGATGAGTCCGCCAGCAGCAGCACCAAAAGGATTACCCAATCCTCCGAGAATGCAGGCGGCAAAACCTTTAAGGCCGAGCAAAATCCCCACGTCAAAGCTGGTCATGGTCAGGGGGGCCAAGATTGAACCACCAATAGCCCCGACCAGGGCAGAAATCATAAAGGAAAGCAGAACCATACGCTGGACATTGATGCCTACCAGGTAGGCAGCCTTCTGTTCATAAGAGCAGGCGAGCATCCCTTTGCCATATATGGTCCTGGTAAAAAAGAACTTCAGTGCGCATAGCAAAAGTAGCGTTATGCTCAAAATCCAAATGCTTTGCGGATGCATGGAGGCCCCAAAAAATGATATGGGACTGTCGCCGCTAAAGGAGGGTAGGGCAAAGGTATCCTTGCCCCATAAAAGCATGGCCACGCCCCGGATAAAAATCGAAATGCCAATAGTTATAATGATTAGATTTATAGTCGAGCTGTTTTGCACCGGGCGTATGGTAAAACGCTCAATTAACGCCCCAACGCAAGTGGTAATAATCACGGCCAGAAGCACAGCCGGTACCAGACCCAGGTTTAAAATTTTGAGCAAAAATACACTAAGCATGCCACCAAGCATGACAAACTCACCCTGGGCAAAATTGATTATACCGGTGGTGTTGAAGATAATAGTAAAACCAAGGGCAGTAAGGCCGTAGGTGCTGCCCACGGTTAGACCCGATATTAAAAGTTGGATATAATCTGACAACACCATCTTTCTGTCTCACTTGTTAGAACAAGCCTTGCTCAAATATCCACAATAAAAGCTTTGGCCATCCAAGGCCTTACTATTTTCTGGTTTTACTTTCGGGGTGAGGTAGATTTTATCCGCACAGGCAATGGCTATATGGTTATCCTCTACTCCGAGAATAGTCCCGGGAGGAACCTTTTCTGTCAGGTCCGGACCAATCTTACCGGGATAGACGTGAAGTCTTATTTTTTTCTGATTAGGGCGGGCCCAGTCTAAATAAGCTCCGGGCCAGGGATAAAGTGCTCTTATTTGATTGTGCACCTGCAAGCAGGGCCGATTCCAATCAATAAGCCCTTCTTCTTTTTTTAATTTGGGGGCGTAAGTAGCCAACTCATCCGGTTGAGGAATAGGTACCAACTTGTTCTGCACCATCTTTTCAAGGGCCTCTACAAGAAGTCTGCCACCTAAATGGGCGAGGTCATCGTGCAAGCTCTTGGCCGTATCCTCGATGCCAATGGCCATGGCCCGCTGCAAAAGAATAGGGCCGGTATCCATACCTTCATCCATTAGCATGATGGTAATCCCTGTTGCTGACTCCCCAGCCATAATAGCCCGCTGGATGGGGGCTGCCCCGCGATATTTGGGTAAAAGCGAAGCATGGACATTAACTGCTCCAAACCTGGCTGTATCTAAAACCTGTTTTGGCAAAATCAGTCCATAAGCAGCCACAAGCAAAAAATCCGGGGCCAATGCCTTTAGTGCCAGGACGTCATCTTCCTGCTTAAAATTCTTCGGCTGAAATACTGGCAGTCCCTTTTGCATGGCCATTTCCTTAACTGGCGAAGCCTTGCACTTCTGGCCCCGTCCACAGGGGCGGTCTGGCTGAGTATACACTGCAACCACCTCTCCCCCTGGCCAGTCAAGAACATAATTCAAAATGATGGCCGCAAACTCCGGCGTGCCCATAAACACTAAACGTTTTTTCTCTTGCGCAGCCATTTTTTTAACCTTTTTTCATACAAATTTCGCTTCAGCCTGCTGATATGATCAATAAATAAAATGCCATCAAGATGGTCTACCTCATGTTGCAGGCACACAGCATACAGATCTTCGGCATCAAACTCCACTTCTTTCCCTTCAAGATCCAAGGCCTTGAACTTTATTTTAGCCGCCCTTTTTACTTTGGCCCGATAACCAATAACACTCAAACAACCTTCTTCTGTCTCAATTTCTCCTTCCCGGGCAATAATTTCTGGGTTTATAAACACTTGCAAATCTTCTCTTTTTTCCGGCCCGCTAAGATCCACTGTAATCAAGCGAATACTTTCTCCCACCTGCGGTGCTGCCAGGCCAATGCCTTCATTATCATACATAATCTCGCTCATTTCCTTGGCCAGCTCTTTGATCTCGTTTGTAATTTCAGTGATGGGAGCTGCCTTTCTGGCCAAGATTTCATTGGGATAATGAATAATCTTTCTGGACATTAACTCACCTTATTTCAACTTATCCAAATTTTCTAACTTCACTTGCTAATTTCTTATCTCCTAGCTTCCCATCTTCCCAGCCTCTTTCTCTCTAAGCCTTATGCTCAGCTCTCTGAGCTGTCTACTGGTCACCCGAGAGGGTGCATCTGTCAGCAAGCATGTGGCCTTCTGGGTTTTGGGGAAGGCAATGACATCGCGTATAGACTTGGCCTTGCATAGCAACATAATAATCCGGTCAAGGCCAAAGGCAATACCTCCATGAGGAGGGGCGCCGTATTCCAGTGCATTTAAGAGAAAACCAAATTTTTCTTCTGCCTCCTCTTTATCAATACCAAGGGCATTGAACATTTCCCGCTGCATTTCCTGCGAATGAATACGAATTGACCCGCCACCTATTTCATTGCCGTTTAAAACCAGGTCATAGGCCCTGGCCAAAGCATTTGCCGGGTCTTGTTTTAACTTATCCAGATGTCCTGGCTGCGGGGAAGTAAAGGGATGGTGCCTGGCAACCCATCTTTTTTCATCCTCATCCCACTCGAGCAAAGGAAAATCTGTTATCCAGACAAAGCTGAAGGTGTCCTCCGGAATAAGTCCAAACCTCTCTCCCAATTTTAAACGTAAATAACCAAGAGCAGTATTAACCATCTCCTTCGGCCCTGCCTGGAAGAAAACTATGTCTCCAGGTTTTAAATCCAAGGCCCTGGTTAAACCGTCTCTTTCTTCCTGGCTTAAAAATTTGGCAATGGGTGACTGCCAGGTATCTTCCTTGATCTTTATCCAGGCCAGACCCTGCGCTCCGTAAATACGCACAAAATCAGTTAAGTCATCAATCTCCTTGCGCGAGAGCACGGCCCCTTCCGGTACCGAGAGGGCCTTGACCAGCTCGGCCCGGGCAAACAATCGAAACTCTGAACCACGTACAATGTCGGTCACATCTTTTAGGGTCAACCCAAAACGCAGGTCAGGCTTGTCCAGGCCGTAATCGGCTATGGCCTGGGCGTAGCTCATTCGTGGAAAGGGAGTCTCCAAGTCAATGCCCAGAGTATCTTTAAATAGGCGGGCCATGAGCCCTTCGGCCATGGCCATAACGTCATCTTCTTCAACAAAAGACATCTCAATATCTATTTGGGTAAACTCAGGCTGGCGGTCAGCGCGCAAATCTTCATCGCGAAAACATTTTACAATCTGATAGTACCGATCAAACCCTGCGCACATCAGAAGCTGCTTAAACAACTGTGGAGATTGGGGCAGGGCATAAAACTTACCCTGATTGACTCTGCTGGGAACCAAGAAATCTCTGGCCCCTTCCGGAGTGCTCTTGGTAAGTACCGGCGTCTCGATTTCCAAAAAACCCGATTCATTCAGAAAGTTGCGCACACTCTGTGCAGCCTTGCTTCGCAAGATAATATTTTTGGCCAATTTTGGCCGTCTCAAATCAAGATAACGGTATTTGAGACGTAGGTTCTCAGATACATCCACTCGGTCTTCAATGAGGAAAGGAGGGGTTTTGGAAGTATTTAGCAGCTTAAATTCGTTAACCGCCACCTCAATCTCGCCGGTGACAAGGTTTGGGTTGACCATATCTTCAGGTCTTTTGCGTACTGTTCCTTTAATGGCCAGCACGTATTCCGTGCGCAAAACATGGGCCTCTTCAAGGGCCTGTTTATTTACTTCCGGGGCAAAAACTATCTGGGTCAACCCCTGAAGGTCGCGCAAATCTATAAAAATCAATCCCCCGTGATCCCGGCGATATTGAACCCAACCCATGAGACATACTTCCTGCCCCACGTTACTTAAGCCCAGCTCGTTGCAATTATGCGTCCTCTTCCATCCGTCAAGATTACTTAGCGGCATATTGAGTTTTCTCTCTTCCATTATTCTCTCCACTATATCAAAAAATTAAATAAATTGGTTGCACTTGGCATGTTTACACGTCTCCCTGCTCCATAGCCTTTGAGATTCTTCACTCTGCCATGCTCCGTTCAGAATGATGTGTTAAGGTATTCGCATAGATCCGTGCAAATTAACTCAACAACGATTCCTGTAACAATCCGGGGCTTTTGGAAAACAGCGAAAACTGCCTGACCGAGTTAGACAGCCTTAATTAAAATCTTTTTAAATCGTTAGCCCCAAAATTTGCTTAAGAGTCTGTGGCCAAACCCCCACTATCTATAGTTTAAATTGAGCTATTTTTTTGCAGTTCAAACCTTGAGATTACTTCGCCACACTTTGTTCCCCTCGCAATGACAGGAGCGAGATTGTCATTGCAAGGGCAGCGAAGCTGTCCGTGGCAATCTCACCCATTGAGTGAAAATCGCTCAACTAAGGTATAAATAAAGATGCAACTGCAACAATTAAAATTTTACAGTTTTGACAAAAATCTTTATCTTGTAACCTATTCAAATAATTCAACATTCATCATTCAAAATTCAACATTGCCTGCAAAAAGGGACTTTTTGCAGGCGCATCATTATTGCTAATTGTCAATAAACAAAATTTACCCACTTTCACTGATTCAGGTCTAAAAGTTGAATTTAATGTAGATTCAACCCCAGCGCCTGCTCCAGATCGTCCTGGCTGACAGCCTGCTGCACCCCAGTCTGCATGTCCTTAACCACAATCTCTCCTCTTTCTATCTCGTCAACCCCCAAAAGCAGACAGGTTTTTACACCTAGTTTGTTGGCCAGACGCAACTGGCTCTTGACACTCTTGACCTCAAAGCTCACTTCACCTGAATAGCCAGCATCTCTCAGTCTTTTGGCCAGAATAAGTGCTTTATTCAAGGCCTGCTCATGTAAAACCGCCAGATAAAAATCCAATTTTTGTTCTTTTATATCCGTAAGCAGCAGGGCAAGCCTCTCCATTCCGCAGGCAAACCCCAAGCCTGGCACATCCGGGCCACCCAATGCTTTGCATAAACCATCATAGCGACCACCACCTGCCACTGCGGTCTGGGCGCCAATTGCGGAAGACACCACTTCAAATGTTGTTCTCTGATAGTAATCAAGCCCCCGAACCAAAAAAGGATTGAAATGATAAGAAAGACCAGCCTGGTCTAAAATAGAGAGCACGGTCTCAAAATGGCTTGCGCAATCAGAACACAAATGCTCAGAGATCTTGGGGGCCTCTTGTACCAGGGACTTGCAGCGAGCCACCTTGCAGTCCAGGACACGCAAAGGATTGACCTTTGACCTGCGCTGACAATCAGGGCATAAGCTATCTTGTTCCAGATTCTGCAAAAAGTTGACTAAATTTTTATGAAAGCCAGGCCTGCAAACTGCACAACCCAAGGAGTTAATCTCAATGTCCAAACGAGTTAAGCCCAAGCTTTCCAGATATGCCCAGAGCATAATAAGAAGTTCCGCATCAGCCTGCGGTGCCTGCGGGCCAAGTACCTCAACATTGATCTGGTGGAATTGCCGCATACGTCCCTTTTGTGGCCTCTCATATCGAAACATAGGCCCAAAAGTAAACAATTTGCTCACCCGCTCCCTGGAATGAAGCTGATTTTCAATATATGCCCGCAAAACACCGGCGGTAGCCTCCGGCCTTAGAGTTAGACTTCGCCCTTTGCGGTCTAAAAAGGTATACATCTCCTTTTGCACGATATCTGTCTCATCTCCAATAGATCTGGCAAAAAGCTCGGTCTTTTCTAAAATGGGAATTCTGATTTCTTTGCACCCATAACGAGAAAAAACCTGCCTGGCCTTTTCCTCCATGAACACAAATACGTTACTTTCCGGAGGGAAAAGATCACAAAACCCTTTAATTTTATTGATTTTTGACATGATAATTTTTTCTGTTAAAAAAATTTCTTTATTAACATTGAGTTAATACCTAAGACACTTCCGCCAATGAATTTTTTGCTGTTAGTTCAAGAGGTTTTCCTTGTCAAAAAATTGTTGCCCCGATTAACTTTTATGTGTTTATCTTAAAAGTCTGTGGCCACACCTAATATTGTAGCAATTTTCAACAACCCATTTTAAAATTTAACCTTTAAAACTCAAAGTGAAACCAGGAGAAAACATGCTCAAAGCAATATCTATTGTCGGATTCAAAAAATCAGGAAAAACCACTTTAATCACCCAATTAGCCGAGCACCTTAAATCCCGCGGGATTAAAGTTGCTGCAGCTAAATTCTCCCATCATGGCCTGGACAAAAACGACACCGACACCAAAAAAATTGCCCAGGTTGCTGCACCTGTTATAGGTCTCACCCAGAATGAAGCGGCCATATTCTGGCCAGAAAAAAAATACCTGCTAGATCTCTTGCCACTGGTTTCAGCTGACATCTTACTAGTTGAAGGAGGCAAAAGTCTAACCTGGCTGCCACGCATCCTGGTCTTAAAATCCGAACAAGAAGCCAGGGAAATGGATAATGGTCTGGCCTTGGCCACATGGGGTGAAATTGAAGTACCTTGTCTACCCAGGATAAACTCCATTGCCGAACTTGCTGATCTTGTCCTAAACAAGGGTTTTGCCTTGGCAGGTATAGATTGTGGATCTTGTAACAGGCCTGACTGCTTGCATCTGGCCAGGGAAATTGTTCAGGGGCAAGCCAGCCCAAAGGAGTGTTCAGCCCAAAATACCCAAAAAATGTCCATTACTGTCAATGGTCATAAACTGGCCTTAAATACGTTTGTTGAAAGAATCATAGCCAAATCTATTCTGGGTATGCTCTCTGAACTCAAAGGATATGCTCCCGGGAAAATAAAAATAGAAATAGATGGGTGAATGGGTGAATGTGAATATGAGTATATGGGAGGATGGGATTAGTGGTCACATCCCATCTTCCCAACTTCTATATTCTACTCTTCAACAATCTCTGCCAAATACTTGCCATATTCATTTTTGTCGTATCTTCTCGCCAGCTCAAGTAATTGGTCCTTTTCTATGTACCCTTTGCGATAGGCGATCTCCTCCACGCATCCAATCTTAAATCCCTGCCTCTGCTGGATGGCCTGAATAAAGCTGCTGGCCTGGTGTAGAGATTCATGAGTCCCTGCATCCAGCCAGGCATACCCGCGACCCAAAAGTTCAACCTGCAACTCTCCCTTGTTTAAATAGGCTAGGTTGACATCGGTTATTTCCAGCTCGCCTCGGGGTGAAGGTTTTAGACTTTTGGCAATTTCAATAACCTGATTATCATAAAAATAAATCCCCGGTACAGCATATTTTGACTTGGGCTTCTCAGGCTTTTCTTCAATACCAATCACCTTACCCTGGCTATCAAACTCGACCACCCCGTACCTCTCAGGATCCTTAACAGGATAGCCAAAGATAATACCTCCCCGTTCCAGCTGAACACATCGATTTAGGACTCTTGATAATCCCTCCCCATAAAGGATGTTATCACCAAGGACCAGACAAACATTTTCCCGGCCAATAAATTCCTCACCCAAAATAAAGGCCTGGGCCAATCCATCTGGCCTTGGTTGCTCTTTATAGGCTAGTTTTATTCCCAGTTCCTGACCATCACCAAGAAGCTGCTTAAACCTGGGCAGATCCTGCGGAGTCGAGATGAGCATAATCTCTCTGATCCCAGCCAGCATCAAAACCGACAGGGGATAGTAAATCATGGGTTTATCATACACAGGCAAAAGCTGTTTGCTTACCGCCACGGTCAAAGGATAAAGCCTGGTTCCAGAACCGCCAGCCAAAATTATACCCTTCACTTAAATTTGCCTCCTTATTTAAAAACGTAATAGGTAAAGGACTCTGTGACCAAACCCCATTTTGACCACCGAATTAGAAATCCTGGTTTCTTGAAAGCCTTGCAAAGGGCTGGGTAAGCCATCTTGA
>NZ_CEYAEZ010000065.1:0-15378 GCF_982781345.1 Desulfovulcanus sp. | reverse complement strand
AATAACCTCCCTATGCACAGCACTTCCGCAATCTTCGCCAAGATGTGTTACCCAAGCCGTTTGTAATGCATTTTAGAAAATGCACTCTTCAATTGTGTAGTAATTTGAGGATGTTAATCGTGTCAGAAAGTATGAAGCTTTAATTTAATATATAGCGTAATGGATTGACAGGCATGCCATTCAGACGAACTTCATAATGCAAATGGGGACCGGTACTGCGACCCGAATTACCCATATAGGCTATGATTTCTCCCCTGGCCACCTTTTGCTTTTTTTTGACTACATAACGTGATAGGTGAGCATATCGGGTGGTTATACCTAAGCCGTGGTCAATAACTAAAGAAATACCGTAGCTGCCATCTTTACCTGCAAAGACAACTTTGCCTTCTGCAGGTGCATAGATGGGCGTACCCACTGGTCCGGAGATATCAAGACCTTTGTGGAATTCCCTACGACCTGTAAAAGGGGAGATGCGGTAACCAAACTCAGAGGAAATCCAGCCCTGAGTGGGCCAGATAGAAGGGGTAGCGGCCAAGATATTTTTTTGGCTGCGTATAGTTTCGAGTAGTTCTTGTTGCCTGATTTCCTCTAGACGGGCTTCAGTACTAAGTTGGTCTAAAAAATTATGCATCTTGCGCGTCAAAAGTTCCTGACGATATAGAGGAAAATAGGTATTGGGAAATCCTTTGTCTGGTGCACCGCCCAGAGAGTTGAGCGAAACCTGTTCGGGTTCCAAGTTCATCATCACTCGCAGCTTGGTATCAAACTCTTTGATCCGGGAAAGATCAGTTTCCAATCTCTTTATTTTATTGGCAAAAGTCAAAAGCTGGACTTTTTGTTTCTGAACCAGAGTCTTGGATAGAGTGAGTTGCTTTTCAATAGAGCGGAATTTTTGGAAATTTTTCCACAGATAGATATTCGTTCCCACCAGGACGATTATAGCCAAAAAAATAAAGATAGTGGTCCAACCCCTGAGACGAAATTTACGGCAACAACCTTGTTTTTCTTTAAAAACAACTATTTGATATTTTTGGAAAAGCATGATTTGGCGCGATTGGTTTAGTTTAGTTTAAACGATAGAATTTAGTTGTACTGATTTGTTTGTGGTTAAGTAGTTGACCGTTATCTGATTCTCAGGTCACAATCATTCATTTTCGCTAGTTGAACTATTGATAAAAGTCAAGTTGCCATTTTTTTAAGGCATTGAAAATATTTTTTTTAATCGTCTTGTTGTCTTTGGTTAATTCGGAAATCATGGCCGTAATTTCCGACCTTTTAGTGGACTGGGCCGAGGGGCATGGATTGTCCCATACAGGCAAATTCCACTTGTTGGCAGCTTGGCGGATATATTTTTTTTCAACTAGGAGCATAGGGC
Source organism: Desulfovulcanus sp. (assembly GCF_982781345.1). NCBI lineage: Bacteria > Pseudomonadati > Thermodesulfobacteriota > Desulfovibrionia > Desulfovibrionales > Desulfonauticaceae > Desulfovulcanus > Desulfovulcanus sp. Next base: position 14,003 of record NZ_CEYAEZ010000065.1, on the reverse strand, counting down.
GGATAACTCTGAGCCGACCGGAAAAGAATTTTTCATTGGGAGAAAGTCCTTCCACCCGTCCGGTTTGAAATAAATTCATAAAAAAGGTGGTCACGAGGTCATCAGAGTTATGCCCCAGGGCAAGGTGAGTCAGGTTATATTCAGCACACAATTGGAACAAACGTTTCCGTCTGTTCCAGGCACATAAAAAACAGGGAGATTTTTTGCGGTTTTTGCTTGAGTGAGCATATGGGCCGAAATCAGTCACTTCTATATGAGCTGGAAGTTGGTGTTTTTTTAACCATTCTAAAAGGGGAGTATGGTTTTCTGGCTCAAAGCCCGGATTTAAATGCAGGACCATTATTTCGAAGAAAAAAGGGACAATCCTCTGTCTTAGAAGAAGCACTTTTAGCATGGTCCAACTGTCTACACCGCCGGACAAGGCCACACCTATGCGTGCTCCGGGCCAAATCATCCCGGTTTTTTGCATTAATTTTCCGCACCGGCCTAGACAAACTTTTTGAGCATAGTTAAGTTTGGAACGTTGTGACATAATTTCTTTATTTTTTATCTCTCTTCGACGAGGAAGTTATTATGTTTGTTGTTAATGAAAAAGAGTTTCCAGATTCCAGGGTAGTAGCGCATCTGGACCGCGACAGGTGTGATGGTTGTGCAATTTGTGTAGATATCTGTCCTACAGGCGCACTGGAACTTGTGGATAACAAAAAAAGGCTAGGTAAAAAAGTCATCTTCATCCAAGCAAAAAAATGTCATGGATGTGGGGTTTGTGAAGGAGCCTGTCCAAAAGAAGCGATTTTTATTCCTGGCCTGAGCATTGGCGACCTCCGTAGTTATGTACATAAGGCTATTGCTGAGATTTATCAGGAAGTGAGTATAAGACCGCCGGCTTGAGTAGAGCCAAGTGCAGCACGCTAGATTCTGAGTCCACTATGGTCTCCTTGACAGCCCAAAAATGTCAATTATACTTATAACTACAACTATTCAGCTCATCAACTTTTTCTTCATATGTCTTTGCCGCCATAAACATTTTGTCGGTTCAGACGAGAAATCAAGTATTTTTAACAACCTTTTAAGTGACTACTGGGGTGTGACGTATGCTTCAGGTTAAAGACTTGAATCTTTTTTATGGACGCAATCAGGTTCTTCATAATTTAAACTTCCACTTAAACCAGGGCGAGATCTTGGGCTTTTTGGGACCAAACGGAGCTGGTAAGTCCAGTACGATGCGTATTTTGACCGGATATCTTGTTCCTTCCTCAGGTCAGGTGCTATTTGATGGTCAGGATATTCAGAAGGCTCCTCTATTGCTGCGTAAAAACTTGGGTTATTTACCGGAAACCGCTCCCATTTATCCTGAGCTGAAAGTTATTGAGTACTTGCGATGGGTGGCTAGAATTAAGTCTTGCGTCCATGCTGACAAAGACGTTCAAGAAGTAATGGGAAAATGTGGGTTAACCCCGGTTAAAAATAAGCTTATCGGTCATCTTTCTAAAGGTTACCGGCAAAGGGTAGGTCTAGCTCAAGCCATACTGGGCAATCCGAAGCTTTTAATTTTGGATGAACCAACTGTGGGCCTGGATCCAGGGCAGATTCGAGAGATCAGAGAGCTGATTCGAGAACTGGGAAAAGAGAGGACTATTCTTTTAAGCACTCATATTTTGCCGGAAGTGGAGTTAATTTGTGATCGGGTTATTATAATAAATAAAGGTCGTATATTGGCTGATGACAACGTCGATAACCTGGTTCAAAGGGCTGGTCGGGGCAGACATCTGTTACGGGTCGGTTTTGAGACTGTAAATATGGATGAACTCAAAGAAAGGCTTTCGGCTCTTAAAGGTGTACATCAATTTGATATACAGACTTCTAAAGATGAGGTTATAATTCATGTTCAGGCAGAGCCAGGTAAAGATATTCGGGCTGATCTATCGGACTTTGTATATGGACTAAATGGTAAGATCCTGGAATTTAGGCCTATGGATTTGAGCCTGGAGCAGGCCTTTGTCAATTTAGTGTATAAACAAGGAGAAGCCTAATGCATACTCTAACTCTGGCTCGGAAAGATTGGATGATTTTGTTTCGTTCTCCACTGGCCTATATTGTTTTGGGCTGCTTTTTATTTATCTCCGGTTATTTTTTTGTATCTCTTGTAGGGCAATTCCAACTTTTTAGTTTGCAGGTTATGCAAAATTCGGGAGTGGAGAATTTTACTCCCCAGGAATGGGTGATTCGTCCTTTTTTGCAGAATGCAGGAGTAATTCTACTCTTTTTTATACCCCTTTTGACCATGCGTACTTTTAGTGAGGAAAAGCGCATGGGTACGTTTGAACTTTTGCTCAGTTATCCGGTTCAGGAATATCAAATTGTGCTGGGTAAGCTCCTGGCCGTTGCTGGTTTTTTGACCATTGCCCTTGTTTTGAGCGGAGTAGGGCCGGCTTTTCTCTTTGTCTATGCCCAGCCTGAACTATTACCCACGGTGACTGGATATTTTGGGCTTTTGCTTCTGGCCCTGAGCTTTGCCAGTATTGGAATCTTTATTTCTTCTTTGACTGAGAATCAGATTGTTTCGGCTACGCTGAGTTTCGGAGCCTTGCTTTTACTCTGGCTTCTGTCCTGGGTAAAGGAACTAGTCCCTGAGTTTTTTAAACCAGTTGTTGAGGCTTTGTCTTTACTCAGTCATTTTGATTCCTTTACTAAAGGCGTGTTGTCTGTACCTGATCTTACTTATTATTTTACTTTTATTTTGGCTTTTGTGGGATTGACCATGCTCAGCTTGGAAAACCAGAGATGGAGAGCGTGAGGGGAAGATGAGAAGATAAGAAGATGGGAAGCTAAGAAGTTAGGAGAAGATGAAGGAGTAAAAAGATGACCTGGAAGAAGTTTGGGCAATTATCCGGGACTATAATTGTGGGTCTGGCAGTGCTGGTAGGCCTGAATGTTTTAGCTAATAAGGCTGACCTTCAATATGATACAACTAAAAACAAGCGCTACTCTCTTTCCAAACAGACTATTAAAGTCCTAAAACACTTGGAAAGACCGGTTAAGGTACTTTGTTTTTATCGTCCCGGAGAAGCCGGGCGTAAAAACTTGGAAGATCTTTTAAAGTTGTATGCTAAAGAAAGTACTAATTTTAGCTTTGAGTTTGTGGATCCGGACAGGTCTCCTTTTAGGGCTAAGGAATTCAAAGTGCGCCAAACAGGAGAAGTAGTTCTATTAAGTGAGAACAGGCAGGAGAAGATACTATTTCCTGATGAAGAAAAATTGACCAATGGACTGATCAGGGTGTCCAATCCGGAAAAGGCCAAATTTTACTTTGTTCAGGGTCATGGTGAAGTACCTTTTTCAGGTTTTGGAGAAAAGAGCATTACTCAACTAAAGGATGTTTTAAAGAATCAGGGAGTTGAGCTTGAGAAGCTACTTTTGGCCAGGGAGAAAAAAGTTCCTGAAGATGCGTCAGCTCTGGTAATCATTGGGCCACAGAAAGATTTTTTAAAGCATGAACTGGCTCTTTTGACTGATTATTTGAATACAGGTGGGAGGCTGTTTCTGGCCTTAAATGCAGAAACAGAGACTAATCTGGATCTGTGGATTAAAGACAATCTACACTTGAAACGTCTTTCCGGCTTGATTTTGGATCCGATGAGTAAGTTGATTGTGGGCGACTATCTGAGTCCTTTGATTCAAGATTATCCCTACCATAAAATTACCGAAGATTTTAACTTGATGACTATCTTCCCCACCTGTACGGCCTTTGAGGAAGAAGCTGAAGCACAGGCTAAATACCAGATAACTCCTTTGGGCCGCAGTACAGGGAGCGCCTGGTTGGAGACAGATTTGGCCAGTCTGAAAAAAGGACAGGCTCGTTTTGATCCGGGCAAGGACATTCAGGGGCCATTATGGCTGGCTGTTGTTTATGAAAACGAGTTTCAGGAAAAGGACTCAAACGCTACCTTAAAGTCCAGGGTGGTAGTCTTTGGTGATAATGATTTTCTAACCAACCAGTTTATTGGGCTGTCCGGGAATATGGATCTGGCCCGCAACTCTTTGAACTGGCTTAGGGAAAAGGAGGATACTCTGGCTATTTCCAAGCCAAAGCTGGCCAATTCATTGCTCTTTTTAAATGTATGGCAACAGCGCCTTATTACCTGGGTTCCTCTTGTAGTTTTACCTTTGCTGTGTGTATTGATGGCTGTTTATGTGGGTATGAAGAGAAGAAAATGTTGAGAATGTTGAATGCTTGATGTCGAATTAAATGTTTAAGGGGAGAGGAATGAAACGGCTGGTTTTTCTAATCATCTTGCTTGCTTTTATCTGGGCCGGTGTATTTTTGTGGCCGGAAAAAAAGGATGAGCAAAAAGCGAATTGGCCGGATTTTAAAAAGTTTGATATTGTTAAAATACAATTTGATCAATTCGAACTCGTAAAAGACAAGGATAAATGGCGCGTCAAGGAAAAGGGTCGAGATATCCGGCCATATGCTGATCAAACAAAGGTTGATGCCCTGATTGATTTCTTGCAGGTCAATTCGCCTAAGCGTTTTTTGGGTTCTCTGGATAAGGACAAGGTAGGCGAGTTTGGACTGGACAAGCCCAAGCAATTAGTTATTTATGCTCAGGAAAAATGGTCTGTGCAGGTAGGGGACAAAAATCCTTCTGAGGATGGTGTCTATGCTTTATCTTCCTCATATCCCGGGGAGCTCCTTTTGATGAATGCGGCTTATGCTGACAAGGTAGGAGCAGGAAGCGATACATATTACGAGCTAAAACTTTTGCCTTTTGATGATGAGCAAATAACAAGGGTCCGACTTTTAGAAAATAACTCTACCCGCTGGGATGTGTTGAAAAAAGACGGTGAATTTACGTTTAATGCCCCTGAGGAGATAACGAGGTACAAGGTATCATCCTCTGAAGCCACGTCTCTTTTCTTTGAGCTAGGATCAATGCGTGCTCAAGGCCTTGATTTTAAAAAGGATCAAGCAAGGCTCCAATTTACTTTGGAAGTATTTCATCGGGGTAGCAAAACTCCTTTAAAAATAAAAATTTTCAAGGCCAAGGAAAAATATTTAGCCCAGGTTGACCAAAATAAGTGGTATTTTGTTCTTGACCAAGCACAGCATGATAACCTAAATAAAACCTCTTTTTTGCTTAAGGACCGCAGTATTGTTCAACTGGATACTGGCCAGGCCCATAAAATGGATTTGGTCGTTTCCGGAAAGAATGTTCAGTTATATAAAGTGAATGGTGTCTGGAAACACAAAGATAGTGATCAAGAAGTTCCTGGTATGGGGCTTTATCTGTGGCGTCTTAGTGACCTAAAATATGAACAAGACCCCAAGTCTCAACTTCCCTCAACAGCATCCAGGTCTGTGACCTGGGCAGTCAAAGACAAGCAAGATAAAGATTTGGTCAAAGTCTATTTTTATGAAGATTCCGCTTTGCCAGCGGACAAGTGCTGGGTGCAGATTGCAGGGCAGAGCAGCTACTATGTAGTAGACAGTAGCTTGCTTGATGATTTAAAGACAAAGGTGGAATAGTGAAAAAGTGAGTTGGTTGCTTTTTATACCTTAAATTCTGTAAAACTAAACATATAATAACCAACAGGTAAAAAATTAAAACATAACACTTTTAAATCAGGTGAGGTAAATATGGCTAGAATTACAGTAGAAGATTGCTTGCAGCAGGTAAACAACAGATTTCTTTTAGTACAGATGGCTATCAAAAGAGTTAAGCAATATAGAGAGGGTTATAAGCCTCTTGTTGAAAGCAAAAACAAGGAAATAGTTACTTCTTTGCGTGAAATTGCAGCCGGAAAGATTTTGCCATCCAATTCCATTGAAAAGGCAGGGATTAAGGTTGACTAAATATGGCCAAAAGGGATTATTATGAAGTTTTGGGGGTATCGCGGAGTGCCTCTTATGAAGAGATAAAAAAAGCCTATCGAAAGTTAGCCTTTAAATACCATCCGGATAGAAATCCTGATGATCCTCAGGCAGAAGCTCTTTTTAAAGAGGCAGCCGAGGCCTATGAAGTCTTGCGTGATCCGGAAAAGAGAGCCCGTTATGACCAATTTGGTCATGAAGGGGTAAGTGATAACGGCTTTCAGGGCTTTCACTCTGCTGAGGATATATTCTCCACTTTTAGTGACATATTCTCGGAGTTTTTTGGTTTTGGCTCAAGCCAATCCGGTCCAAGGCCTCGATCTGGTGCTGACCTGCGTTATAATTTGACAATTTCTTTTCGCGAGGCAGCCAAAGGTACTGAGGTAGATTTAAACATCCCTAAACGGGAAACCTGTGACCGCTGTCAAGGAACAGGGGCTGAACCAGGACACAGGGTGGAAACCTGTGCCCATTGTCAGGGGTCGGGGCAGGTTTATCGTTCACAAGGTTTCTTTCGAGTATCCATGCCATGCCCTGTTTGTCATGGACAGGGGACTATAATTAGTCATCCTTGCAGTAAATGCCGTGGAAGAGGGATTGTTAATGTCAAAAAGAAGATTAAGGTCCGGGTTCCTGCAGGAGTAGACAATGGTAGCCGATTGCGTCTGCGCGGTGAAGGTGAACCTGGAGAGCATGGAGGCCCCCCTGGCGATCTCTACGTGGTTATTTATGTTCAGGAAGATGATGTTTTTAAACGTCATGGCCAGGATTTAATTACTCAAGTGGAAATCAGCTTTGTCCAGGCTGCCCTGGGTGCCAAGGTTGAGGTGCCCACTTTGGATGAACCAGTTCCAATGGAAATCCCCAAAGGCACACAAAGCGGGAAGATTTTTAAGCTCAAAGGGTTGGGACTGCCTTACCTGGGAAGTACCCAACATGGTGATTTGTTAGTTGAGGTTATAGTCAAAACTCCTACTCGCTTGACCAAGAAGCAAGTAGAGCTTTTACGCGAATTTGAGCGTTTGGAGCAGGAAAAGGTGGGGAGCAAGGTAAAAAGTTTCTTTAAAAAGGTGATAGGTGATACTAATAACTAAAGGTTGAGAGCAACAAGAATTTCAAGGCCTTGCACGTTTTGCCCTAAATCTGAAAATCTCAAGAGCATTCACAGATTAAAAATGTCGAAAAAATTGACTCATATTGACCAGAACGGACAGGTTACAATGGTTGATGTAGGACACAAGCCCGAAACTATACGTAAGGCTATTGTGGAGAGCTTTGTCCGCGTTTCTCCTGAAACTATGGCCTTACTAAAAGAGAACGCCCTGCCTAAAGGCGATGTCCTGACAACGGCCAAAATAGCCGGGATTATGGCGGCCAAGAAGACTGCTGAGCTCATTCCCTTGTGCCATCCTCTTTTTTTAAATTTTGTAGATGTCCGTTTTGAAATAGATGATCAAGAAAGTTTGATTCGGGTAGAAGCAGAGGCTAGAACGACCGCGAGCACAGGAGTGGAAATGGAAGCCCTGGTCGCTGCACAGGTAGCCTGCATGACCATTTACGATATGTGCAAGGCAGTGCAGAAAGATATTGTCATTGAAAGATGTCAATTGGTGCACAAAAGTGGCGGCAGAAGCGGAACTTATGATAAAAAATAGCTAGAAAGGTATTTGGAAATAGTAAGGGCGGCTTGTGGGCCGCTCTTTTTTTAATCATTCTGAAATTCACTGGCATCTTGCCAAAGATAGTCTTTATATTCGGCTGTCCATTTTTGCCGAATGGGGTCGTACCACGTCCCTCCTAAATAAGTTTCCCCATCCCATACCACGGCCTGAAACTTGTTCATGCGCATGGTTTCCAGGATTGTTTTTATCCTTTTTTCAAAATCATCGGTTTTGGGGATCTCTTTGGTCACTACTTCGGCTTCGCAGTGGGTCATAGATTCTATAATAATCTTTCCCATTACCAGACCATCCTTACCTTGACTCCTTGGTCATGCATATACTTTTTAATCTCAGGAATAGTGTATTCACCGTAATGGACGATAGAGGCTATCAGTGCTGCGGAAGCCCTGCCTTTTGTCACGGCATCAACCATATGTTGCGGGTTCCCAGCTCCGCCAGAGGCGATGACAGGGATGCGCACATTTTCTGCTATTAACCGCGTGAGATTTAGTTCATAACCGTCTTTGGTCCCGTCTGCATCAATGGAATTAATGCAGAGTTCGCCTGCTCCAAGCCTTTCTACTTCCTGTGCCCACCACAGGGCGTCTATGCCCATAGGTTTTCTTCCACCGTGGATAACAATTTCATATCCGGAGGGGATTTGTTCGGATTTATTGACCCGCAACACATCCATGCCTACAACAATGCATTGAGAACCAAAAGCATCGGCACCATCTGCTATGATTTTTGGGTTTTTAACTGCTGCGGAGTTAACAGAAATTTTTTCCGCACCTGCTAGAAGAACAGCGCGCATATCTTCCACAGAACTTATACCTCCACCCACTGAAAAGGGGATAAAAATCTGGGAGGCTACCTGTTCCACCACCTTGAGCATAATGCCGCGCCCTTCATGAGATGCGGTTATATCGTAAAAGACGATTTCATCGGCCCCTTGTTCATAATAAATCCTGGCTGTTTCAACGGGATCGCCGATATCCACATTTCCTTTGAATTTTATCCCCTTGGTTAGCTTGCCGTCTCGAACATCCAAACAGGGTATGATTCTTTTACTAAGCATTATTTATCTCCTGGCAAAAATTATAGAAATTTTGCAAGATTTTTAAACCGGGCCGACCGCTCTTTTCAGGGTGGAATTGAACAGCCCAAAGTCCGTCTCGGCCGTGTATTGAGCAGAATTTCTGTCCGTAAATAGTGGTTCCAATGATAAATTCGGGTTCTGGTACCGGATAATAACTGTGCACAAAATAAAATTCAGCATCCTTGTCAACGCCTTTAAGAAGCAGGCAATCTTTTTCCAGATGGACTTTATTCCACCCCATGTGGGGAATATTTATGGGTAGACCTTGGTCATCGGTTAGGTCAGGATTAAATTTGGCACACTTTCCCGGGATAATCCCTAAAGTGTCAGTGTTGTTTTCCGGGCTGTATTCAAGGATGATCTGACAACCCAGGCAAATACCGAGTAAGGGTTTATTCTTCTGGACCAGATCTTTTAATACCTGATCCAGATTATTTTTTTGCAAGTTTTGCATGGCTGAACCTGCAGCCCCAACTCCAGGGAAGATTATTCCCTGGGCTTGATGCAATTTGTTTGGATCGTTGGTAATCTCGCAGGGTATTTGTAAAAAGTCCAGAGCCCTTTTGACACTGGTTAAATTGCCGGCGCGGTAGTCCAGAATCGCAAGCATAATCTCCTCCTTGGTTTTTTTTAGATTAACAAATAATTGGCTAAAATCCAAGTTTGATGGATGGGGGAAAATTGGTTAAATTGTTCGACAGTGGATTCTATAGATATAGAAAGGGAATAAGCGACCGATGAATAAAAAAGAACGGGCCAGCGTAATCTTACAAAGATTAAGAAGCCGTTATCCAGCCCCTAAAACAGCATTGAACTGGGCTGATCCATGGCAACTTTTGGTGGCCACGGTGCTGGCTGCTCAGTGTACTGATCAACGAGTAAATCAGGTTACTCCAGAATTTTTTCGCAAGTGGCCGGATGTAAAGGCCTTGGCTCAGGCTGATCTAGCCGAGGTGGAAGCCGTAATCAGGAGTACCGGTTTTTATCGGAACAAGGCCAAAAATCTGGTGGCAGCGGCCCAAAAAATATGCACGGATTTTAATGGGCACGTTCCAGAGACTATGGAAGAACTTGTAATTTTGCCCGGAGTTGCAAGAAAAACAGCAAATATTGTCTTATCAAATGCTTTTGGAAAAAATGAAGGCATTGCCGTAGACACCCATGTGAAGAGGTTGAGTTTTCGGCTTGGACTGACGACATCCAAAAATCCAAACATTATTGAAAAGGATTTAATGGTTTTGTTTCCCAAAAAAGATTGGGGTCTGCTTAATCATGTCCTGGTCTTGTTTGGCCGGGAAATATGCACTGCCAGAAAACCAAAGTGCGGTGAGTGTGAATTAAGTGATATCTGTCCGAAGTTTGGGCTAAAAACTTAACTTTGTTTTTCCTAAGCCGTTTGTAATGCATTTCAGAAACCAAAACTTTCAATCAGCGGTTAAAATAAGGTTTGGCCACAGACTCTATAGAACAAACTCATAATAGGTTTTAGTAATGAAAATTGGTCAGTTTAAAATAGAGCATCAGGATGGGATGGCCAGGGCAGGCAGACTTATGACTGCTCATGGAGAAGTTGAAACGCCGATATTTATGCCTGTGGGAACCCAGGGCACGGTTAAGAGTCTTGGGCCCGATGACTTGGAGGATATTTCCGCCCAGATTATTTTGGGCAATACTTATCATCTTTATTTGCGCCCTGGCGATGAACTCATTGCCCGCTTAGGCGGACTGCATAAGTTTATGCGCTGGGACAAGCCAATACTTACTGATTCGGGAGGCTTTCAGGTCTTTAGTCTCTCTGCGCTAAGACGGCTTACTCCGGACGGAGTTGAGTTTTCCTCCCATATTGATGGCTCTAAACATTTTTTTACGCCGGAAAAGGTCATTTCTATCCAGAAAAATCTTGGCTCAGACATAATGATGGTTCTGGATGAATGTGTCCCTTATGGAGCTGATTACGATTATACAAAAAAGTCTTTGAAGCTGACCACAGAGTGGGCCAAACGTTGTCGTCAGGCCTATCCTGAGGGTAGTGGTAAGCAACTTATGTTTGGCATTGTCCAGGGCGGTTTTTTTAAAGATTTGCGCAGGGAGAGTGCCGAACAAATTATTGATATCCCATTTGAAGGATTTGCCATAGGGGGGTTAAGTGTTGGTGAGAGCAAAGAGCAATTGCTGGATCTTATGTACTACACAGCCCCTTTGCTTCCCGTGGAAAAGCCAAGATACTTGATGGGAGTGGGCAAGCCTCTGGATATTTTAGAAGGCATAAATGCAGGCATTGATATGTTTGATTGTGTTTTACCGACCCGTAACGCCCGTAATGGTACTTTATTTACCAGTCTAGGCAAGATAAATATAAAAAAGGCGGAATACAGAGAAGATGAATCTCCTCTGGACCCTAATTGTAACTGCTATACCTGCCGTAATTTTTCACGGGCCTATCTTCGTCACTTGTATATAGCCAGGGAGCTTTTATCCTACCGGTTAAATACTATTCATAACTTACAGTTTTTTCTCAATCTTGTCTTTGGTGCCAGGAAGGCTATTCAGGAAGGGAAGTTTGAAGGCTATCTAGACTATTACAGGCAGGTTTATGCAGAAAACAAGCATCAATAGCTTTTTCCTTAAAAATCAGGCAATAAAAAAGGCTTACGATTTTTTATCGTAAGCCTTTGAATTCATTTGGGGTGAGTGACAGGACTTGAACCTGCGACCACCTGGGCCACAACCAGGGGCTCTACCACCTGAGCTACACTCACCACAAGAGAGTCTGGCTTATAAACGAGTCTAGCTCTTCGGTCAAGAAAAAAATTTTATCCATTTCCATTCAAACTAATCTTCACTTAACAACATCAATCAGTTTAAACTGTTCAACTCAATGCTTTTTCAATCCTGTGCATAGCCTCTTCCACATTTTCATGGCTGTTAAAAGCGCTGATGCGGATAAAACCCTGGCCACATTTGCCAAAACCAGCACCTGGAGTGCACACAACACCAGCTTTATTTAAAAGCAGGTCAAAAAATTCCCAAGAGTCCATTTGACCATCAATCCAAACATAGGGTGAATTTTCTCCACCTACACAGGCAAAGCCTAATTTTTGCATTTGGGTGCGGATCTTCCTGGCATTTTCCAGGTAATAATCAATATTTGCTTTAACCTGTTCCTGACCTTCTGGGCTATACACTGCCTCGGCCGCTTTTTGGACCGGATAAGATACCCCGTTAAATTTGGTGGTATGCCTGCGATTCCAGAGTTCATGCACAGGGTGTTTTTTGCCGCTTTGATCGTAGGCCATGCAGGCTTTGGGAACAACTGTGTAGGCACACCGGGTTCCGGTAAAACCGGCAGTCTTTGAGAAGCTGCGAAACTCTATGGCTACCTCTTTGGCCCCATCAATTTCATAGATGGAATGAGGTAGGTTCTCATCCCGAATAAAGGCCTCATAGGCAGCATCAAAGAGAATAAGGGCCTTGTGTTCATGAGCGTAATCAACCCATTTTTTCAACTCTTCTTTAGTGATGGTTGCTCCGGTGGGGTTGTTGGGAAAGCAAAGATAAATGAGGTCTACAGGTGTTTTGGGTAGCTCCGGAATAAAATTATTTTCCTTGGTTGACTCCAGGTAGACAAGCCCTTCATAGCGGCCATTTGTAAAACTACCTGTACGACCGGCCATGACATTGGTGTCAACATAAACAGGATACACAGGGTCTGGTACTGCTATGGTAATGTCCTGGGCAAAGAGTTCCTGGAAATTGCCAGTATCGCATTTAGCGCCGTCACTGATGAAGATTTCATCAGGTTCAATTTGTGCTCCCCTGGCTTGAAAATCAAATTCAGCAATTTTTTCCCGTAAAAAAGCATAGCCCTGTTCAGGCCCGTAACCACGAAAGGTTTCGCTTTTGCCCATTTCATCTACTGCCTTGTGCATGGCCTCAAGGCAGGCCTTGGGCAGGGGGAGGGTTACGTCACCTATACCCAGCTTAATGATTTCCATGTCCGGATGTTTTTCCTGAAAAGAAGCTACCCGGCGGGCAATATCAGCAAAGAGATAAGAAGATTTCAACTTTAAATAGTGTTCATTGATGAGAATCATGTTTGCTCCCAAAGTTTTGTTTTTTGAAGTTTAAAAAACTTAAATCCCCAAGTATTAATCATTAAAGATGAGAAGATTAACCCCTAAGAGTTCAAAGACGTTAAAAAGACGTTAAAAATTGTTTAAAATTAAGGGCTGCTCTTTGTCAAATTTTGAAAAGTTCAAAAAGAATTGACTGAAAATTGTCTTTCAAGCAAAATTATTCTCTTTAGTTTTTTCAAAAGGAGAATTTGGTGGCAAAACAGGCTCTGAGGATATACAAGGCAGATTTTTTACTTTTTTTAGCAGCCATGATCTGGGGGGCAGCATTTGTTGCTCAGAGAGTGGGCATGGACCATATTGGTCCTTTTTTATTTAATGGCATTCGTTTTGGACTTGGTTCCATAAGTCTCTGGCCGTTGATTTGGTTTAGAGAGAAGAAAAGTGTTAACTCTCCCCTTTCACAGCCTTCCGATCTGACAACAGCATTAAAAGCGGGTCTTATAGCCGGAGTCTTATTGTTTGGAGGCAGTACGCTGCAGCAAGTAGGGATAATCTACACCACAGCAGGCAAGGCCGGATTCATTACCGGACTGTACGTGGTTATTGTGCCTATTCTGGGGCTGTTCTGGAAGCAAAGGCCTAGTCCTGGAGTCTTGATAGGGGCATTTCTTGCTGTCGTTGGTCTTTATTTCCTGTCAATTACCAACGAATTGACCATTGCCTATGGTGATTTTTTGGTTTTACTTTGCGCCGTGTTTTTTGCTTTGCATGTTTTAGTAATTGGATGGCTGGCCCCTAGGGTAGATTGCATCAAACTTTCATCAGTGCAGTTTGGTGTAAATTCCATCTTGAGTTTTATGGTAGCTGTTTTTGTCGAAGATATTTCCTGGCAAGGAATAATGGATGGGTTACTTCCTATTTTATATGGTGGATTTATGTCTGCCGGGGTAGCCTATACTTTGCAAGTAGTGGCTCAGAAAGACGCGCCACCTGCCCATGCTTCGATTATTTTAAGTTTAGAATCCGTGTTTGCTGCCATTTCCGGATGGATTATTCTGGATGAACAGTTAACCTCCCGGGCTATTCTGGGATGCACGCTTATGTTTACAGGAATGCTTGCAGCCCAACTATGGCCTAAAGGTCAAGGTTCGCCGCTCCCGCAAAATTTATAATTCAACTTTTAGAGGTCGCTATAGAGCCTGTGGCCGAACCTTTTTATCAACTTAATTTCCATGACTTATTCTAGTCTTGGTTTCTTTCATGCTGGTACAAAGACTTGGACCCATCTAAAA
>NZ_CEYAEZ010000064.1:0-15414 GCF_982781345.1 Desulfovulcanus sp. | reverse complement strand
CACTCTTCAATTGTGTAGTAATTTGAGGATGTTAATCGTGTCAGAAAGTTGAGTTTCAATGATGTATATTTTGAATTTTTGTTGGCTAAAGTTTATCGTTAAATTAACAAAAAAGGATAGATTATGCCTCCTTTTCTAACCAAAGCCTGGGAACAGATAGGTGGTCTCTGGAGTAAAAGTACCTTGGCCCAGCGCATCTTATATCTCGGGATGCTCGCGTCGGTCATAATCGTCTTTATTGTCCTCTTGTTTCTTGTAAATCGCACTGAATATAAAGTTCTCTATTCCAACCTCTACCCTGAAGATGCTGCCCGAGTCGTTCAAATTTTAGAGAAGCAAAAAGTTGCGTATAAGCTTCAAGATAATGGTGCTACCATACTGGTTCCTGCAGGCCAGGTCTATAATCTACGTTTAATGATTGCTGGCGAAGGTGCTCTACAGGGACAGGGCGTTGGCTTTGAAATCTTTGATCAGAATAAGATTGGTCAAACAGACTTTGTACAGCGTATAAATTATCAACGTGCTTTGCAGGGAGAATTGGCCCGTACTATTTCCGAGTTCCCCGAAGTGGAAGCGGCCAGGGTTCATCTGGTTTTGCCCAATAAAAGTTTGTTTATCGAGGAACAAAATCCTCCTTCTGCCTCAGTAGTGCTAAAATTAAAACCCGGATACTCATTGAACAGTCAACAGGTCCAAAGCATTGTCAACTTGATTACCACTGGCGTGGAAGGCATGGAGCCCGAACGTATCACTGTCTCTGATACGCGTGGGAAAATTTTATACCAGCATAAGCCTGATAGTTTGGAGGGATTGACCAATACTCAACTGGAGTACCAGTTAAATTTTCAACAAAATCTGGAGAAGCGCATAGAGCAGATGCTCGCACCGATTGTGGGCGGCCCAAACAGGGTCATTGCCAAAGTTAATGTTGATCTGGATTTTAGCCAGAAGACTATCCATAAAGAAATCTACGACCCGGAAGGGGCTGTCATTCGCAGTGAACAAAAAACCGACGAAAGCAGCCGTGGAGTGGCCAATCTGGAACAAGGGGTTCCTGAACCGGCCTATCAAGGTGAAGGTGTTAGTGGCTCAGGTTCAACCCAGGAGACCAGCCGGACCACTTCAACGACTAATTATGAAATTAGCAAAGAAGAACAACAAATTGTTGCTCCTATTGGGGAGGTGCGTCGTTTGAGTGTAGCCGTTATAGTCGACGGTAAATATACTCAGGATAAAAATGGAGAATTTGTTTATCAACCTTTAACAGAACAGGAACTGGCCAGAATAAGACAGTTGGTGGAAAACGCAGTTGGGTTTGATCAAGCTCGCGGAGACAGTATAGAGGTGTCCAATCTTTCCTTTGGCCCACCTGAGCCAGAAATTGAGCCTACTTTGTTGGAGAAGGTTTCCGAGTACTTCCAGATTATTGGCAAGCCTCTCTTAAATGCCCTGATTATTTTACTTTTCCTCATCCTGGTAGTCCGGCCCGTTGTTATGGCCATCTTAAAACCCAAGGTGGTTGAAGAAGAAGCAGAAGACATGGAAGGGTTGCCTGAAGGCGAAGAAAAAATGGCTCTTGTTGAGGGCTTGAGTGAGGAGGAACAGTTGGCCATGGAAGAGCAGAAACGTATTGAGGATACACGAGCTCTGGCCACACAATTGGCCAGTGAAAATTTTGACCAGGCTTTTGCCGTGATCAAGAAGTGGCTCAAGGAAGAGGAGGGTGCGTAAGTGGCGGGTCCGGATAGACTTACTGGGACGCAAAAAACAGCCATTTTGCTCCTGGCTCTGGGTGATAAATTCACTACCCAGGTCTTTGAGCGCATGGACAAAAAAGAGATTGCCAAAATTTCCAAGGCCATGGTGGAAATGGAGAGTGTACCTAAAGAAAAGGCCGAAGAAGTGCTCAAGGAGTTTAATCAGTCAGTCGCACTAGGTAAGGAAATGCTCCTGGGCGGGCCGGATAAGGTGCGCAAGTTATTGGAAAATCTGGATTCAGATACTGCCAAATATGTGGTTGATGCTCTGGACCTGGATACCGGGCCTGCTCCTTTTAAGGAACTAGGTAATGTTAGCCCAAAAATCCTGGCTCAGATACTACGCAATGAACATCCCCAGACTTTGGCCTTGATTATTGGGCATTTGCCACCGGAAAACGCGGCTGAACTGCTTCAGAATTTACCGTCCGGTGTAAGGGCGGAAGTGTTAATGCGCTTGGCTAAACTGGAAGCAGTGCCTGAGGATATGCTTCAGGAGGTAGACAAAGTGTTGCAAAGCCAGCTAATTGCTATTGGAGGAAAAGAAGGCAAAAAAGTTGGTGGTACCCAGTCCGTTGCTGAAATTCTCAATGCAGTGGAACGCAGCGTGGAAGAAGAAGTTATGTCGGAAATTGAAGAAGAATCCGCTCAGCTGGCTGAAGAAATCAGAGAGCTCATGTTCGTTTTTGACGATATTATCAATCTGGACGACAGGGCCGTTCGCGAAGTACTCAAGGAGGTCAGCAACGAAGATCTGACTCTGGCCCTAAAAACGGCCTCGGATGAACTTAAAGAAAAATTCTTCAGCAACTTGTCTGAGCGAGCCGCGAATATGATCCGGGAGGATCTGGAAATTATGGGGCCGGTGAAATTGTCAGAAGTGGAAGCAGCCCAGCAGAATATAGTCAAAGTAGTCCGTCGACTGGAAGCTGAAGGCCGTATTGTTATTGCAGGCAAGGGAGGAGGAGATATCCTTGTCTAAAAGTTTATCCAAGCCTGATTCCGGCAAGGTCATTGTAGGACTGCAGACCAGGTTCTTGGCTGAATTAGAAGCGAGAGCCACGGATCGATCCTATTTAACCCCGGAAACAGAAGACAAGTTTTGGGAGCGGGTTAAAGCCAGGGCTCAAGAAAAGGCCAGGGAGATTATTGCCCGGGCCATGCAAGAGGCCCAGGGTATTAGAGAGCAGGCCAGGGAAGAGGGGTTAAAACAGGGGCAGGCTCAGGCCGCCCGGGAAATCGAAAAGGTCAAGCAAAATTTGACTGATGATTTTGCCAGGGTGATTAGCCAGATAGAGCGGGAAAAGCGCAAAATTTGGGAACGGTTCCGGCAGGATTTGGTCTTATTAACCAGGGCGGCCGTGGAAAAGGTCTTGGGTCTTGAACTGGAGAAAAACAAAGAGCAGGTCCTGGAAAATCTTCTGGATCAAGCCCTGGAACTTATTGAAAGCAAAGAAGAACTGGTCATCAGGGTCAATCCGGATGATACGGAATTACTGCAGGAGATAATGGATAAGCTCAGGGCCAAGCATCCTCAACTCAGCCTTTGGCAGATCAAGCCTGATCCCCAGATAACGCAGGGAGGACTCGTCCTGGAAAACGGCAAAGGCATGGTCGATAATACCATTGAAGGTCGGTATGCAGCAGTGAAAAAAATTTTGGACGAGCTTTCCCTTGATGAGGACAGTTAGAGAGCATGGGCCCCAAAGATTGTTTGCATCTTTTGCATGACTTAAATCCGGCCCAGACCTATGGCAAAGTGACCAAGGTGGTCGGTCTGGTGGTGGAAGGCCAGGGTTTAAAAGCGGCCCTTGGCTCTACCTGCCAACTTATTGCTGATGAAAATAGTGAGCAATACATCAATGCCGAAGTGGTTGGTTTCAGGGACGGTGTAGTCCTGTTTATGCCATATGGTGATATGCGCGGCATAAAGCCTGGCAGCTTAATCAAAAACTCTGCCCATCCTCCGCTTTTTCCTGTTGGTCACAGATTCTTAGGTCAAGCCATTGACGCTTTTGGTCAACCCCTGGACAAATCCAAGAATATTTCACCCCGGAAATATTACCCACTGTATGCTCAACCCCTGAATCCCCTGGAACGGCCCAGAATCAAAGAGCCCTTAGATGTTGGGATTAGGGCGATTAATGCACTTTTAACCCTGGGCAAGGGGCAACGGGTAGGAATAATGGCGGGGTCTGGTGTGGGCAAGAGTACTCTCATGGGGATGATGGCCAGATACACTAAGGCAGATGTGAATGTCATTGCCCTGGTTGGTGAACGCGGTCGAGAAGTAGTGGAATTTATGGAAAAGGATCTGGGACCAGAAGGCATGGCCAGGTCTGTTTTGGTGGTAGCTACATCAGATCAGGCCCCGCTTATCCGTATGCGCGCTGCTTATGCAGCTACTGCCATGGCGGAATATTTTCGCGATCAAGGTCTGGACGTACTTTTGATGATGGATTCAGTGACCAGGTTTGCCATGGCTGCGCGCGAAGTTGGCCTGGCTGCAGGTGAACCTCCAACCACCAGAGGATATACGCCCACAGTTTTTGCTCATCTGCCTAAACTTTTAGAGCGGGCAGGACGCAATGAAAAAGGTAGTATTACCGGGATTTACACTGTCCTGGTAGAAGGTGATGACTTCAACGAGCCTGTTGCTGATGCCGTGCGTTCCATTTTGGACGGGCACATTGTTTTGACCAGAGAATTGGCCGATCAAGGACACTATCCGGCAATTGATGTCTTAAAGAGTGTAAGTCGACTTCGATCAGATATTACACCTAGAGAAGTTTTGCAGGCCGGTCAGGACATAATAAGCCATCTGGCCACTTATAAGCGGGTGGAGGATATGATCAATATAGGCGCTTATGTTAGAGGCAGCAACCAGGACATAGACAGGGCCCTTGAACTGATTGGTCCTATCAATGAATTCTTACGCCAGCCAGTAGAAGAAAAACAAACTCTGGAAGAGAGTTTTCAAAAGCTCCTGGAGCTTGGTTGAGTTAGGTTATTTTAATGTTGGATGTTTAATGCTTAATGTTGAATGAAAAAGAAGAGAAAAGGGCGTATTGAAGAGGAAGCTCTGAAGTTGAGAAGATGAGAAGTTAGGTGGGGTGGGTTGGTTAGGAGAGTGGGAGAAGAGAGAAAACAATCAGCACATGCAATGCCAAAATCAAGGTTTCTCAAAAATCAGTGCAAATAGTGGATGCGCCTTCTTTCATCTAAGAATCTCTGGCCAACCTCCTATTTTGACTACCATATTGAAAATCCTGGTTTCTTGAATGCCTTGCAAAGGGCTGGGTAAGCCATCTTGGAGAAGCTTGCGGATAAGCAGAGCATCGGGGCGACAAAACTAAATATTTGGTGTTTTCTGCCATAACTACCGACAATAAAAGAATATTCATTTATCCAAAATACCCCATTATGCTCTGCCCGCAAGCAAGCTATAGATGGGTCCAGGCATTTGCACCAGCATGAAAGAAATCCGGATTGGAAAAAATTATGAAAATTTACCCTTCAGTCAAAGTTTGGCCACAGAGTCTTAAACTAATAGACCATTCAACTATTCAATCATTTACCCATTATCGAAAATGAGAAGTAAAAAAGAGCGGATCAATATTTACTTTGTCGGGGCTGGTCCAGGTGACCCCGAACTGATCACTGTCAAGGGGCAAAAGATCATTAACCAGGCCGACGTTATCCTCTATGCGGGTTCTCTGGTGCCCAAGGAACTATTTACCCATGCCCGTGCTCGCCAGGTTATTGACTCCTCGTCACTTACTCTGGAGGAAATAGAGGAGATATTCCTTAATGCACATGTCAAAAATCTTTTACTTGCCCGTGTGCACACAGGAGATCCAAGTCTTTACGGAACCATATTAGAGCAGATTCGGTGGATGGAGGCCAGAGGAATTGCCTATGAAATCATACCGGGAGTTAGCGCTGCTTTTGCTGCTGCAGCTAAAGCCAAGGTCTCCTTCACAGTGCCTGAATTAAATCAAACTTTGATTTTAACCAGGGTTGAGGGGCGCACTCCTGTGCCTGAGAGCCAGCGTTTAAAAAAACTGGCCGCAACCAAAAGTGCACTGGCCATTTATCTTTCTGCCAGCCAAGCCCGGAGCATCCAGGAAGAACTATTGCAGGCGGGTTTTAAAGAAGATAGCCAGGTGATTATCGGGTATCGGGTAGGCTGGCCTGATGAACAGATTGTCCACACCACTTTAATAGATTTGACCAGGCAAATGGAAAAGAAAGGATTCACCCGGCAGGTGATTTTTCTTGTTTTACCCTTTAAGGACGAAAACAAACGCTCCAAGCTCTATGATCCGGGTTTCAGCCACGGCTTTCGTAGCTAGTTTGAATAAGCGTGTCGGCCACAGGCTCTTAAACTCTCATCCGCCAATAGAAGACATAACCCTCTGACAAACACTTTGCTTGTTTTCATCCTTGGACAACAAGTTATACCCCAACGGCTTTTTTCGGCTTGTCCGCTCCAACACCTTTTTTAACTGTCCCAGACTCAGTTTAGGGGAACGTAGCAAGGGGAGCAAACGGTATTCTTTATCTGAAAACAGGCAGGTTCGAAGCTTTCCGTCAGGAGTAATCCTTAAACGGTTACACTTATCGCAAAAATGATCGCTTAGCGGAGAAATGATGCCCAATCTGCCCTGCCCCTCCTTCAATGCAAAAATTTTTGCCGGGCCGCTGGTCTGACCTCCCTTCTCTTCAAGAACCAAAGGCGTAATTTTTTGTGCTGCTGTTAAAATCTCTTTTGCTGACCAGTAAAAATCCTTGTTCCACATGGTTCTGCCCCCAATGGGCATAAACTCAATAAAACGTATATCTACCGGATGGTCTAGAGCAAAACGGACAAAATCCTCCAGTTCATTGTCATTGACTCCTTTTAAAGCCACAACATTTATCTTGACCCGTATTCCTTTCTCCAAACAACGATCAATACTAGCGCGCACATTATGATAAAAATCACGCCCGGTAATTTCGATAAATTTGTCCGCATCCAGGGTGTCTAAAGAAATATTTATACAGTTAATACCCATATCTTTTAATGCCTGAACTTTATTGGCAATTAAAGTGCCGTTGGTTGTAATGCGCAAGTCAAGAAACGGAAATTTATGACGTAACCTTGCTAAAAAATAGAGAAAATCCCTGCGTACAAAAGGCTCGCCCCCGGTCAGGCGTATCTTCTGTACCCCCAGGTCTACACAAGCCCGGATAAGTTCAAACATTTCCTCATAAGTCAGGATATTTTGATGAGAAATGAATTTTAAATACTTACAATTACGACAATAAAAACAGCGTAGATTACACCGGTCAGTCACGCTTAAGCGCAAATAACTTACACCGCGGCCATATTGATCTACAATCATAAATATCCTCCAAACCTCAATTTTCAGGGCAGCATCCATTCACGTTCCGGAAACACTCCTTGAACCAAATCTGAGGAAACAAAATGTTGACTTTCACTGTCTGGGTTTAAAAATAAACTTAAAGCATCCCTCAATCTCTGCCGTGACCTGACATAAGGATCATGTCCAAATACCGGCCTATAAACCACGCCCAACTCATCAAAACCTGATGTAAGGACACAAAGTTCATCCAGCTCATCTTTCTTATTATCCAGAATGAATTGAATTATTGATTTATGAGCCAATTTTTTATGGCAAATCAGGTCAAAGCGACAGGGACGCGATTCTACACAAGGGGCACAATGGGGCATAGTCTGAAAAACTACATGGCCTTGGCCATAAGGTCCGGTTTCAAAGCACCAGGCAGAGGAAAAGAAAAAGGCCCACACAGGCACACCTAGATGGGCCGCCAAGTGCATTGTTCCAGTGTCCGGGGTAACTACTGCCTCTAAACTTTGCACCACCTGGACAAGATCTGTCCAGCTGGTTTTTCCTGTTAGGTCTTTTACTTCGGAAATAATTTTCGGCTCGAGCAGACCCTTCAACTTCTGGGCTAAGGGCTGCTGTGCTTGGCTCCCCAAAAAATAAATTGGGCCCTGATCAAGCCTTTTGCGCATAGCCAAAATAATAGCGGCCAAGGTCGTTAATGGGATGGAACGCCTGGAATCACGCCCAGCAATGACCACGCCCAGTCCCTGGCCCGACGTTTCTGAGACAGGGTTGACATGGGCTGGCGAAATAGGATCTTCGTCAAAAAAAGCCCAGTAATCAACAAGATTTATAGGTGCTGTTACTCTGTCTTTGGCCAACCGAAAAGCCAGCCTGACCAATTTATCTCTAACTTCCTGTCCATGAAAGTTCTGATACCCACGGACGCTGTACGGATCAAACAGACGAACCAGGGCAAAATTCAAACCAGAAAAATTAAGGTTAACTACGAGCTCAAAATCTATCTCTTTCAGTCGGGACAGCACCTTCCTGTTTTCCATTAATATTCTGGCGGGACTGGCCTTCTGACCATGAGCCAGGATAGGATGCAAAATGACTTCCGGGTAAACCAATTCAGCTAGGCTGCTCAAAGACTTGTCCAGGACCAGGTGAACCTGCCCTTTTTGCTGTAGAGACAAGATTAGGCGCTTACTCTGGATAAGATCGCCAAACCTGGCTAACTGGATGACTAAGTATTTTTTATCCATGGAGGTATAAGGTTTGGGGTACAATATACAGACTCTGTGGCCATACTTTGACTGAAGAGTAAATTTTCATAATTTTTTCCAAATCCTGATTTCTAATCTGGTGGTCAAAATGGGGTTTGGCCACAGACTCTAGAAGGTAAGGAATAACATCAAAAGTCTCCTTTCTTAATCCTTGCAGGTTGTTGATATAAGCTTTAAGGTAAAAGGTAAAGGTTTGAGGTATAATGAAATGAGAATGAATTCGAACAGCGAAAAGATTATATCCTTGGATGATTTTCTAAAGCAAAAAGACAGACTAACTGACAAAAAAATTGTTTTTACCAATGGCTGCTTTGACCTTCTGCATCCCGGCCATGTGGATTATTTAGAGCGGGCAAGAGCCCTGGGAGATGTGTTGGTGGTTGGCCTGAATAGTGATGAATCCGTGCGCAGACTTAAAGGGCCAAAGCGGCCCATTAATGCGGAAATGGACAGGGCCTTGGTACTGGCAGGCCTGGGCTGCGTAAATTTTGTCATCATCTTTAGTGAAGATACCCCTTATAACCTAATCAAGGCTGTCCAGCCAGATGTCCTGGTAAAAGGTGGAGACTGGCCGATCGATAAAATCGTGGGCAAGGATATTGTTCTGGCCAAAGGGGGAGAAGTAAAAAGTCTTGATTTTTTACCTGGTTACTCCACTACCAGCTTAATTGACAAAATAAAAAATACTTAAACTTATTCGTCGGGTTGAATCTAAAGCCAGATCAAAAAACTTTGCGCCTTTGCGGCTTGGCGCGAGGTAATGTTTTTTAACATATTGAAAGTATAGCACAATTAGATGAGATAGCCCTGGGTTCAAGTAATCTTCCCTTACCCCGTACCCCGTAATCCCTACCCCTTAAAAGGTCTGCGGCTAAAATATAAGCTTTCATAATTTAGTTTTAAGTCCGGGTAATTTTTTCGCTTGTGGCGAGATTATGCACGCTGATTAGTTGTTATTTGATTTTTTGGGTTTGCGTCTCTTCAGTAACGGCAAGGTAATAAACTCTGTCCACAATCCATTGTTCATGTACAATTTTCAAGTTTTCAGGCCGTTCACGCCATCTGTCCCAATATTTTTTGCGCATGGCCAGGACAATTTTCTCCCCGTTTCTGATTCTTTGGCCGATCATGGCGAGGTCTCTAGTTTCAAGGATGTTTTGTCCGGCATAATAAGTGTATGTCCCGGAATAAATCTTATAGGCAATGGGAGTATAGCCTTTTCTGATGTAAAACCCCATTTTTTCGGCCTGCTCTCTAGGGCTCATGACCGCATCCAGGGATGGTGCTGTAAAGATTCCTAGGACATTGATAAGCAGGGTCATGCCCATAACCAAGGTCATGAGGGGTAGGCAAAAGTCTTTTTTTCTAAGCTTGAAGATGAGAACGGCCATGCCAAGGCAGACAAATGCAGCCAGAAAATGGCCTTTTATTTTAATGGGCCAGGGATGGAAAAAGTTGGCCAGAGGCAAAACAAGAGTCAGTAGGGCAAAGAATAGGGCTAAACCCAGCCAGAACTTAGACTTTTGTTGGCTTTCCCAGAGGAATTTGGCCGTTAAAATAGCCAGTGGGGCGAAGATAGGCAAAAGATAGATGACAATTTTTATACTGATACAAGACAGCAGAACAAAACCTGAAAGAAAATATACGGATAAAAAACGCAAGCCTGGTTTCAGCTCCTCCGCGGCTTCGCCTCTCGACTCCTGACTCCCGACTCCTGACTCCCGACTCTTTTTGCCTTTTACCATGTTCCATGCTTTTAGCAAAAACAAGATCGTCCATGGCAGCCACACCAGAGGCAGGGTTAAAAGATAGTGATAAAAGGGTTGCGGGTGATGCCAGGTATTTACTGCTCGGCGATAAATCTGGTCATAAAAAATACTATGTAAAAATTTTTCTCCTTCGACAATATATGCTCCAATAACCCACAATAAAAGAATGCTGAGACAGAGGCCAAATCCTTTTAAAAATTTTTTTTGCCAGATTAAATTCAGTTTTTTTTGTAAGGCTAGAAAAATAAGGAAAGATATTAAGGGGAAGGCCAGTCCAAGTGGACCTTTAGTCAATACTGCCAAGGCTGATAATATAAATGCAATATAGAGGTATTTGTCCTTTTGGATGAGATAATATTTATAAAAAAATATGTGACTTAAAATAATTAGAGAAGCAAAGAAAAGGTCCATGCGTAAATAATGTGTAACTCCCATAAAATATAAATTGGTTAAGAGAACAAGACAGGCTAGCAGGGATATGTTTTTATCTTTTATGGTGACCAGTGCCAGATGGTAAGTGGCTATCAGGTATAAATATGCTGAAAGACTTGTGCAAAAAAAGAAAAGTGCGGGAGGAGTAAATGGCGTACATGATTTTACCAGGTAGATGAACCAGAAGTACACCGGCGGTTTATCAGGGTAAGGCTGACCATTTAAGTATAGAACAAGCCATTTTTTTGCCTGGATTAAGTGTTCAAATACATTGGCATAGCGGATTTCGTCAGAAAACCATAGGTTTCTGGTATTGAGCGTAAAAGCAGTCTGTAGCCCTAGAATAACGGCCAGAGAGAAATAGGGATGTTTTTGGATCCACGTCCATATTTTGGTACAAAAACTATCTGTCTGCATTTTTTTTCTTCCAAAAGGTATAGATTAAAAAACCGCTTAACGAACCTAGAAAATAGCCTAAGATCAGATCAGAAGGGTGATGTTCACCCAAATAGACTCGAGAAAAGGCCAGCAGCGTCCCAAAACAGCCCAAAACAAGGCAGATTATATTTTGCCGGCGCCATAAAGCAAGAGGGAGGATGGCGCCGAAAATTTCCGCTGTATGCCCCGAAGGCAGGGAGTTGAACTTGTTTTGTATTGACAAGGGATGAAACTGGTCTCCCATGCCTGGTCTTGGCCTGCCAATACTGATTTTTAGCACACGGACCACGAAAAAAGAGATTACCAGTTGAAACAAGATATAATAACCACAGAGTCGAACCAAGCTTTTTTCTTTTTTAACTAGGCCCCAGATAAGAAGAGTAGAATAAACTACGTAAAAAAAAGCGTTGCCCCAATCAGTGAGAAGCGTAAAAAAAGTAGTCAACCGGGGATGTTCTGGTCGAAAAGCAGTGAAGAAGAGGTAGATTTTTTCCTCGGTGCCCAGAAAAAAATAAAGACAGAAAACAATTACCCAAAAGGGTAAGCTTGTTATGATAAAAGGTCGTATATCGTTCATTTGTCGGTTAAATGATGGAAAGTCAGGAAGATGGGAAGTTGGGAGGTTATATTTTTCTCTTTTTCTCCTAACTTCTTGGCTTCCCAGCTTCTTAAGTTCTACCTTTTCGCGTAACGTTCGATTTTTCCTTTATAAGCCAGAATACCTTTGACCAGACCTTTGGCCATTTGGTTGAGAAAAGAGTCTGAGGTGAGTTTGCGTCGATCATAATAATTGGTAATGTAGCCAAGTTCTACCAGGATAGCCGGCATTTTCGCTCCCATAAGGACGTAAAAAGGAGCTTCCCGCACTCCTTGGTCCTTAAAGTTAGAGTATAATTTTCTGGCGTATCTAAGGGTATTTGTATGAGCATTGTGGGCCAGGTCGCGTGACTCGTTGATTTTGGAGTTGAGCATCAGGTCAGTAAGAATAAATTGCAAGTCACTGATTTTTTTAGTGGAAACGGCATTTTCCCTGGCTGCTACTCTGATGGCGTCCTTGGATTTGGCCAGGTTCAGGTAGTAAACCTCAAACCCTCGAATTTTTCTGTTTCTATGGGCATTACAGTGGATGGAGATAAACAAGTCCACTTTTTGGGAATTGGCCATGGCAGTTCTTTCTTCTAAGGGAATAAAAACATCTTTTGTTCTAGTGTAGAGGACAGTAAAGCCTTGCTTTTTGAGTTGTCTTCCCAGAATTTTGACCATTTTCAGGTTGATATCTTTTTCTCGCACCCTTTTGCATACGGCTCCTGGATCTTTTCCACCATGACCGGCATCAAGCATGATGGTTTTGATTTTTAACCCCAATTGCTCCAGCAGGTTTTGCGAAGTCAAGACCTTGCTTTTTGGATCAAGGTTTAGTCTGGAAGCAGTTTTGTCTGCCTTTTGTTGAGTTTTCTTGTCCGGAGCATAGACGTCGATAACTACGCGAAAAGGATTGTTCAGGGAAAAGACTCGAAAATTGTCTAGACTCTGGATGTCTAAAACCACACGGGCCTGATTTTGACTATGTTGGGCAGCACGAATTGAGCGCAAAATACCGTCGGTTACTTTTTCTTCCCGGGGAGTGTGTGCTTCCAGGGCGGTTTTGTTCAAATCAATAAAGAGTCTGTATGGTGTACCCAGGTTGGGGTCTGGTTTTAGCAGTTTGTAATAATACTTGACCTCTTCATCCAGGTCCAGGACAACGCGTGTATAATCGTCACTGCTCCAATGGCGGATATTGTTTAATCCGACAACAGGTCGAGTGCCTTGCGAAAGGCGGGATTGGGAAGTCTGTTTATCAGATTTTCTTACGGAATGAGAGGTAGATGCATGTGTTTTCTTATTTGTACTTTTTTTCAGTCCATTTATTTTTTTTAAATTGGCTTGGTCCAGCTTGTGGAGAATTTTTCGGGCCTTGCCGCACATGTCTCCTTTCGGGTAATTATGAACTACTTTTAGTAGCTCCAGGTAGGCTTGGGCTGAATCCCTCAGGTGATAGAGATAGATGGTAGCCTTTTTGAACTGTGCATCATCTGCCCAGGAATGTCCGGGAAAGCGGTTTATGAGCCGTTGATAATAGTCAACAGCCTTATAAAAATCAGATTTAAGATAAGATCTTTTACCGAGCTCTTCGTAAACACGTCCTAGATAATAGAGGGCCTTGGGAGCGTAAGGCCCTTTTGGGTTTTGTTCATAGGCTCGCCAGAATTTTTTTCTGACTTCAAACCAACATGAGCGGTACTGGGCCTTTTTTTTGTTTTTTACAAGGCTGTGAAATGCCTGCCAGCCCTGCCTGAAATCACGGGCAGGACTGGCCAGGACTACCGTACTGAAGCAAAGTGCTAAAAGCAGGGTGAAAAAGAAGAGAGATCTTTTAAGGGCCATTCTATTCCACAGTAACACTCTTGGCCAAGTTCCTGGGTTGGTCCACGTCTTTGCCTAAATAAACAGCCATTTCATAGGCAAATAACTGCAGGGCAGGCAATACCATGAAGCTGTTTAACGGGCCCCACAAAAGAGGTAGCTCCCATGGATGGTCAACTTTAAGCTCCGTCTGGGGATGGGTCAGGGCTATGATTTTACCTCCTCTGGCCTCAACTTCTTTCAGGTTGGACTTGACCTTGGGTAGAAGTTCATCG
This sequence comes from Desulfovulcanus sp., assembly GCF_982781345.1. Classification (NCBI taxonomy): domain Bacteria; kingdom Pseudomonadati; phylum Thermodesulfobacteriota; class Desulfovibrionia; order Desulfovibrionales; family Desulfonauticaceae; genus Desulfovulcanus; species Desulfovulcanus sp. The sequence goes on along the minus strand of NZ_CEYAEZ010000064.1, from coordinate 1,694 downwards.
TTTAAGGCCAGGGCAAATGTGGGAAAGTTTGGGTCAATAAGGGCAATAGGACCATGTTTCATTTCTCCTGCAGCATAGCCTTCAGCGTGGATATAGGAAATTTCTTTGAGTTTGAGTGCTCCTTCCAGGGCCAGTGGGTAATTGATCCCTCGGCCGAGAAAAAAGAAACTGCGGGCTGCAGCGTATTCCTGACTTAAAGCAGCGGCCTTTTCTCTGAGCCGTGGCAACTCTGTTTCCAGAATGTCAGGCAGGCTGCTAAAGGTATGTATTGACTTGGACAGCACATCGGGAGGCAGGACTTTTTGCCGCTGCCCCCAGTACAAGGTTAAGAGGTATAGCAGGACTAACTGGCTGCACATGGCCTTTGTCGAGGCCACGCTAATCTCTGGGCCGGCCTGGGTATAGATGACCCGATCAGACTCCCTGGCCACTGTTGAGCCAACAACATTGCATAACCCTATAACCTTTATCCCCTTCTCTTTGGCTAGTCTTATCCCGGCCAGGGTGTCGGCGGTTTCTCCCGATTGGCTGATGGCCAGGACGAGCTCATCAGGATTTAAGACCAGGTGACGATAACGAAATTCAGAAGCTATCTCCACTTCCACAGGGATGTGCGCCCATTTTTCCAAGAGATATTTAGCCCAAAGACCAGCATGATAAGATGTGCCGCAGGCCACTATATGCAATCTTTTGGGAAAAGGCAGATCGTCAAGTTCTGTTAAAATTACCTGTTCTTTTTTACGGTCTATCCGTCCAGCCAGGCAATCACGAATTACCCTTGGCTGTTCAAATATTTCCTTGAGCATAAAGTGCTTAAATCCACCTTTTTGGGCTGCCTGGACATCCCAGGCAATATGCTGCACCTGCTTATCTACTGGTTTTAAAGAATCTACAGAATAAACCTGCCAGGAGTTGGCATCCATTTCCACCAATTCTCCGTCTTCAAGAAAAACAACATCCTTTGTATACTGCAAAAAGGCAGGGATGTCTGAAGCAACAAAGTTCTCACCTGTGCCCACGCCGAGTAAAAGCGGGCTAGCTTGTCTGGCAGCCCAGATTTTGCCTGGGTAGTCTTTGCTGATCAGGGCAAAGGCATAGGAACCTTCAATTTGGGACAAAGCCCATGAGATGGCTTCGGGAAAGGATGACATTTTTTGCAGACCCTTAGCAATAAGGTGGACTAATACCTCGGTATCTGTCTCAGAATTAAATTGGTGTCCCTCTTTTATTAATTCTTCTCGTAGCTCCTGGAAATTTTCAATTATCCCGTTGTGGACCAGAGCCAGGCTACCGGAAGAGTCCAGGTGAGGATGGGCGTTTTGTTCATTGGGCAGGCCATGGGTGGCCCATCTGGTATGACCAATACCGGATGTGGGCTGCAGGATAATAGGCGAGGTTAATCTGTCCTCCAGAGCTTCTAGTTTGCCGGATGCCCGGTAAAGGTGGACCTGCTCAGATAAAGCAAAGGCAAGACCAGCAGAGTCATATCCTCGATATTCCAGTTTTTTCAGACCTTCTACTATGATTGGTACTGCCGGACGATGGCCGGTATAGGCAATAATTCCACACATGGGAACTCCTTTTTTAAGGTTAAAAGGCTAAAGAGCCTGTGGCCGAACCTTTTTATCAACTTAATTTTCATGTTTTATTCTAGTCTTGGTTTCTTTCATGCTGGTACAAAGACTTGGACTCAT
>NZ_CEYAEZ010000063.1:0-16059 GCF_982781345.1 Desulfovulcanus sp. | reverse complement strand
TTTCTTCGGGATCTTCAACACCCTTTAGCCGCCCGAGAAAAAGATCCTGAGCTTAAACATACTTCAAATTCAAATCAAAATGTTCGCGCAAATAGCTTACAACTTCCTCGCCTTCATTCAAGCGCAAAACACCATTGTCAACAAAAATACAATGAAGCCTTTTGCCAATAGCCTTATTTAACAGAACAGCCACCACAGTGGAATCGATACCACCACTTAAAGCGCAGACTACATGATCATCTCCAATCTGCTCACGAAGACTTTTTATTGTTGAATCAATAAAAGAAGACATAGACCATGTAGGTTTTAATCCTGCAATCTTAAATAAGAAGTTGTTAATAATTCTATCCCCTTGTTCTGTGTGAGCCACCTCCGGATGAAATTGGAGAGCATATATATTTTTCTGAGCATTACCTATAGCTGCTACATCGATGCTTTCTGTCTTAGCCAAAATTTCGAAGCCTGGAGGAGGACTCAGGACCGTATCACCATGGGACATCCACACGGTTAGTTTATCTTTAACCTCAAGGCCCTCCCACAGAGGAGAATCTGAGAGTATCTCCAGTTCGGAGCGACCGTATTCCCTATCCTTTGCAGGAGTTACCTCACCCTTAAACATCTGAGCAATAAGCTGCATCCCATAACAAATACCAAGGATAGGAAGTCCCCACTCAAACACTTCCGAATCAATCTTTGGAGCATCAAGTTCACAGACACTTGCTGGGCCACCGGACAAAATTATAGCCTTAGGAGATAAACTTTTTAGTTCATCTATATCTATAGTACAGGGATGAATTTCTGAATAAACACCAGCTTCCCTGATCCTCCTAGCTATTAATTGGGTATACTGGGACCCAAAATCAAGAATAATTACTTTATCTTCAATATGCATAATTACCTTTCCTCAATTTATAATATGTAATTACATGCTCTTTTAATAAAAGTTTATAAAATCCGTAAGAGTTGGTGTAACTACAATAAATTGATTTTTAAAGTTTTGAAAAAAGAACCATCAATATAATTCAACGCTCAAACTTCTAGAGTTTATAAAAACGATAAACAAATTTAATATCTTTTATCTTGTCCAATTCGCCGCCCAACGAGATAAATACAACCTAATAATCTTCAATTCTATAGTTTGGGGCCTCTTTGGTGATAATGACGTCATGAACATGACTCTCTCTTAACCCTGCTAGAGTAATGCGCACAAATCTCGCCTTTTCTTGCAGTTCCTTAACACTTGCACAGCCAACATATCCCATTCCGGCACGCAAGCCACCGATAAGCTGGTAAATAGTCTCACTGACTGGCCCTTTAAAGGGAACCCGCCCCACAATTCCTTCGGGAACAAGTTTGTGAGCTTTGTCCTGAAAATAACGATCCGAACTGCCTTCTTTCATGGCATCAATTGAGCCCATGCCTCTATAAATCTTGTAAGTTCGTCCCTGGTATAACACTGTTTCTCCTGGGCTTTCCTCGGTCCCGGCCAACATACTACCCATCATTACAGAGTCAGCACCTGCAGCAATTGCCTTAACTATATCTCCAGAGAACTTAACTCCGCCATCAGCAATCAAACAACAGTCAGCCTCACGACAGGCCTTGACAGCCTCCATGATGGCTGTAACTTGAGGCACACCCACACCGGCTACTACTCTGGTAGTACATATGGAGCCTGGACCTATACCCACCTTAATTGTATCCGCCCCCGCCTTAATCAAGGCTCTAGCACCTTCATATGTAGCAACATTGCCAGCTACCAGGTTACACTTGGGGAAATTTTTTCTTATTGCTTCAACAGAACGTATAATATTTTTTGAGTGTCCATGCGCAGAATCGAGAACAATAAAATCAGCTCCAGCCTTTATCAGGGCCTCCACACGAGCGTCTCGATCAGGGCCTACGCCAACTGCGGCACCAACCCTTAAGCGACCAATTTCATCCTTGCATGCATTAGGATATTTTCTTATCTTTTCAATGTCTTTTATCGTAATTAACCCTTTCAATTTATTATCTTTGTCAACCACCAACAGCTTTTCAATCTTATTTTTCTGCAAAATTTTCTTGGCTTCTTCTAAGGTAGTTCCAACAGGCACTGTGACCAGGTTCTCGCTGGTCATAACTTCTTTAACCTTGGTAGTCATGTCCTGAACAAAACGCACATCCCTGTTGGTTACAATCCCTCGCAATTGATCATCCTCGACCACAGGAAGACCGGAGATACGGTATTCAGACATCAGCTTGAGCACATAACCTACATTATCTTCAGGAGAAACAGTCACGGGATCTATTATCATACCACTTTCAGATTTTTTTACCTTCTCCACTTCCAGCTTCTGTCGCTCAATGGACATATTTTTGTGGATGACTCCAACACCTCCTGCCCTGGCCATGGAAATAGCCATTCTGGATTCCGTGACTGTATCCATGGCTGCACTAATCAGTGGTATATTTAAAACGATTCCCGGAGTAAGCTTTGTTTGCAAGTCTACCTGATCGGGCAGAACTTCTGAATAATTAGGAAGTAAAAGTACGTCATCAAAAGTTAAACCGGGACCTGTTATCTTTTCCATAATGTCCTCCAGAAATTTTAAGGTAATGGATTTAGTGAGTAAATATGTAAATGAGTGAAAGCTTAGTAGCAAAAAGATATATCACGCAAAGGTCAAATTGTCAGCCTCTTAACACTAATCTTAATCTACTCAACAAGATCGAATATAATCCTAGAGACCTAAATAGGCCTTTTTAACTTCTTCGTTGTCTAGTAAATTTGAGGCTGAATCCTCCAGAGTAATGCGCCCATTTTCCATGACATAGCCTCGATGAGCGATCTTCAAGGCCTGATGGGCATTTTGCTCCACCAAAAAGATTGTCGTATTACTCTCTCTATTAATCTTTTTAATTATTTCAAAAATCTGTTTTATAACCAAAGGAGCCAGTCCCAGCGAAGGTTCATCCAAAAGCAAAAGCCTTGGCCTGGCCATTAAAGCCCTGGAAATCGCCAACATCTGCTGCTCTCCACCACTTAACGTGCCACCTTGCTGGTTCCTTCTCTGGGCCAAAATAGGGAAAAGTTCAAATATATATTCCAGGTCTTTTTTGATCCCATCTTTATCTTTTCTTAAATAAGCTCCCATGTCCAAATTTTCCATCACAGTCATATATGGAAAAATAAGCCGCCCTTCAGGTACTTGAACAATACCTAGAGCAACTATCTGATCTGTGGACATATTATGTATTGGCCTGCCTTCAAAGATTATTTCTCCGGACCTGGGAGGAACTACTCCACAAATAGACATTAATGTGGTTGTTTTCCCGGCACCATTGGCCCCTATCAAAGTAATGATTTCACCTTGTTTCACTTCAAGGGAAACATCATGCAAGGCCTGAATGTTACCGTAAAATGTGTTTATGTTTCTTAACTTAAGCATCATGATCCTCCCCAAGATAAGCCTTGATCACCTGGGGATTTTCCTTGATCTCTTCTGGCCTACCTTTAGCTAGCATGCGACCATACTCCATGACATAAACTAGATCGGAAATATTCATGACTAACTTCATATCATGTTCTATTAACAAGATGGCAATGTTTTCCTCATCCCTTATTCGTTGTATAAGATCTTTTAGCTCTGCTGTTTCCTGAGGGTTCATTCCTGCCGCAGGCTCATCCAGCAGAAGTAGTATTGGTTCGGTGGCCAAAGCTCGAGCAATCTCTAAGCGTCTTTGTGCGCCATAGGGTAAATTCATGGCCACTTCATTTACATATTTTTCCAATCCCACTTTCTCCAGGAGTTTATAACTGTAATCAATAGTCTCCTGTTCTTCCTGCTTTGTTGATTTTCCACGAAATATAGCTCCTAAAATCCATGACCTGGTTCGACAATGTCTGCCAATCATTACATTTTCCAGAACAGTCATATTGGGAAAAAGACGAATGTTCTGAAAAGTTCTGGCCATGCCCAACTCTGTAACCTTATTGGGCTTATAGCCGTTAATTCTCTTCCTCTTATTACCCTTGGTCAGAAGATAAATATCTCCTTCAGTGGGATCATAAATTCCTGTAATACAATTAAAAAATGTAGTTTTCCCCGCCCCATTAGGGCCGATTAACGCAACTATCTCATTTGGATGGACCTGCAGGTCCACACTGTTAAGAGCCCGTAGGCCCCCAAAGTCCATACTCATTCCTTGAACATCTAATATTGGCTGCATATCTTAAACAATTTTTAGTTTTATGTTTTAAGGTTTTACAAAATTATACAAATTAAGCCAGCCTGACTCGCCTGCAAAAACTCTAATGCTCTATCAAAGAGTACTCGAATAATTTTTTTACTCTCTCACTATCTCACGTTTAATATTGTCGCTGAATGGTGCGGCAATTAAGTCGTGCTACTTTTTGAAGTGGCGTCCAATCGACTTTTAGTATTATACTGATATTTTCGCCGCACATTGGCAATAAGTCCCTGCGGTCTAAAAACCATCATCAAGACCATAGAAGCACCAAATATCAACATGCGATAATCTGAAAAGGCACGTAAATATTCTGGTAGGAGAATCATAATAAATGCGGCTAAAATAACCCCCACAATTGAGCCCATGCCACCAAGTACAACTATAGACAAAATTATGGCCGATTCTAGAAAAGTAAAACTGGCTGGATTGATAAAGGTAGTCTTGGCGGCAAAAATTACACCACCAAAACCTGCCCAGGTCGCGCCTAAAGCAAAGGCGGTGAGTTTAGTTTTTATCTTATCAATGCCCATAGCCTGACATGCGATTTCATCTTCTCTTAATGCTAGCCAGGCCCGACCCAGTCTGGAATTTTGCAAGCGGTTAACCACAAATATGGTTATCAAAGCCATAATAACCATCAAATAATAAATATAAATAGTAGCCGATTGAACATCTAAATCAATTCCAAAAAAACCAGGTCTGGGGATATTGGCTATTCCACTGGGGCCAAAAGAAAATTCATCCCAGTTCTCCAAGACCAGCCTGATGATTTCTCCAAAGCCCAGTGTGACAATGGCCAGATAATCACCACGAAGCCTTAAGACAGGAAAGCCCAAAATTATTCCGAAAATAGCAGCTAAAAAACCACCGATGGGTAAGACTGTCCAAAAACCTAACCCATAATGATAGTTTAATAAGGCATAAGAATAAGCCCCAACAGCATAAAAGGCCACATATCCCAGATCCAAAAGTCCGGCCAGACCGACAACAATATTTAGACCCAGACCCAGGAGAACATAAATTAATGCGGAGATCATTATATTGGTCTGGTAAGTAGAAAAAATCAGAGGAAAAATCAGGATAAAAATTAAAAACAAAAAATAAACGGGTCGACTGTAACGAGGTTCAGATACTATTTTTTGCACCAAGCTAAGCTCTGCCTGGCCCATTTCTTTTTTCTTTGCGCCCTTTTCTTTTCTCTCTAGAAGGTAGCGCCACAAAAAAGAAAGAAAAAAACTTCCCACTCCCACCAAGAGCAAATTCTTCCACCTCCATTGGACAATACCCTCAATAGTATCAACCCGAATCACCATGATGGGAAAAGTAAGAAACATAAACCATAAAGAAACAAGAATGGATTTTTTTAAGCCTGACATTAGCTCCTCTATAACTAGTTTAATTATTTTTAGTTAATTGGTTATTAGCGGACTGGTTGATTAGTTTATCGTTGTATGTGATCGCAATTAATTAAAAAGTAACTACAAAAAAAATTAAATGTTACTCTAAATTCACATGTGTCAATAAACCAATCGACCTTTCAGCCATTTCACCATTCAACCAATCAACAAAAGCTAAACTTTTTGTGTCGTTGACCTGCCCAAGATACCAGCAGGACGGAAAATGAGGATCAACACTAAAAGACAAAAGGCGAATACATCTTCATAATCACTGGAAACATAGCCAGTTGCAAAACTTTCTGTCCAGCCCAGGACAAGCGCCCCTAAAACTGCGCCAGGGATACTACCAATTCCTCCTAGTACTGCAGCGGTAAAAGCCTTAATTCCGGCAATAAACCCGATATAAAAATTTATTTGTCCAACATAGGAGGCAATCAAAACTCCACCTATGGCAGCCAACGCCGAGCCTATAACAAAAGTCATGGAGATGACCCGGTCCACATTAACCCCGGTCAACATGGCCATCTTCTTGTTTTGAGCAGTTGCCCGCATGGCCTTTCCAATACGGGTAAACTTGATCAAAAAAGTCAATAAAACCATGACTACAGCGGTAGTCAAAATTATCACCAGCTCAGCTGATCCCATAATATGATAGTATGGTTCCATAAACTCAAATTCAGGAATAAGATTGGGAAATGGCAAGAAATCTGAAGTCTGAGCCAGCAGAACATAATTCTGCAAAAAAATGGACATCCCAATGGCACTAATGAGAGGCGATAGCCTTGGAGCATTACGCAAAGGCTTATAAGCTATTTTCTCAACGGTATATCCATAAGCAGAAGAATAAACTACAGCAATCAGGGTTGCTAAGATAAGAATAGAGACTGTATTTAAACCTAAAAGTGACAAAACTCCGGCTACAATTAGCGCTGTAAAGGCTCCGATCATATAAATTTCACCATGGGCGAAATTTATTAGTTCGATAATACCATAGACCATGGTATAGCCCAGGGCGATTAATGCGTAAATACTACCTTTTGTTAAGCCCCCAAAAAATAATTCGAGAAAGTAATCCATTTTTTTCTCTAACTGTGATGTTTTAGTTTTAAGTTATTGGTTAAATTTAAGTACTTAAGTATAAAATATGATGCGCCTATCCGTTCAAGGTAGGATAGGCGCATCAGAGCCATCAATGGTTATAACCTATTTAACCTCTACAAATTTACCATTTTGAACCTGGTAAACAGAAAATCCTACGCCTTCAGCATCACCTTTTGCATCAAATTTAATTTTACCTAATGGGGTGCTTACATACTGAGTACGTAAAACTTTAACAATAGATTCATATTTTGTTGAACCAGCCTTCTCAATAGCATTCAACAGGGCTTCTGTTGCTGCATAAGCATTTTCAAAGAAAGGTCCAGGATCGGTGCCAAACACTTTTTTGTGCTCTTTAACTGCTTCCTTATATTCCGGATTATTGGAAACATCTCTAGGTCCAGACGCGTAAACGCCTTCTGCATATTTGCCGGCCACTTTAATAAAAGATATATCTTTTACCCCATCACCTGCCAAGAAAGGAATTTTGACTCTTTTTCTACGCATTGTAGTCACAATTTTAGATGCCTCTGGATGGTAACCGCCAAAAAGCACGACATCCGGTTTGGCCCTTTTGATTTTTTGCACTACTGCTGAATAATCAACACCGCCCGGTGTCACACCTTCAAAGAGAACTACTTTAGCCCGACCATCCTGCTCTATAAACTTTTTCTCCATTGTTGCCAGTCCCTTGCCGTAATCACCCTTGTCGTGAATAATGGCAACCTTTTTCGCCTTTAAATAATTCAAGACAAAATCAACATCCAGTTTAGCCTGGGCATCGTCAGGAGCTATGGTTCTGAAAAAATTGGGATACATGCCGCTTTGAGTGAGCGGTGGGTTGGTAGAAGCAGGAGAGATAGCTACGATTTTAGCATCCTTATAAATAGTCAAAGCCGCCTTTGTAGCACCACTACAAATATGCCCAATTACTCCAGCAACACCATCTGAAACAAGCTTTGTAGCAACATTAGTGGCCAACTCGGGTTTACACTGATCATCTTCTTTAACCATTTCGATTTTTTTACCTAAAATGCCACCTTTAGCGTTATACTTGTCAATCACCAGTTTTGCTGCATTTATTGAGGGCAGACCATAAGAGGCCAGGTCGCCACTATGCGGACCTGCCACACCAATTTTGATTGTTTCCCCGGCAAAAACCAAGCCTGCACCAAGGACAACCAGGGCCACGGATAAAAATAAGCGGCCCAACATCTTGCCTGCAAAATTTCTGTTCATCTTAACCTCCTAAGATTTTTATGATATTTTTAGAGCATCAAGCCCTCTTCACCTTTGGTTACTGAGTGCTGCGTAGCTATCATCAAGCAATAATACCTGTCAAACAAACTGTCTGGGTTGAGGAACTGTTATTTAGAGTTTTAATTTTGTCTGTACGGCTTTAGATAGACGCAAGTTCAAGACTATAAAATTTTTTTGATTTCTTATCCTCCAATCATTCTTTCCTTGAGCCCCACTATCTCTCAAAAAACAGGTTCTTCATCAAACACCTCAACATCTTTGAACTTTCTGCCATAAAGGTATTTTCATTCAACAGGCTCAGTCCTCTATCCTATTCTTGTTATCTTAATTCTTTCACAAACAGGTAAGATGCGCCTGCAAAAAGGGACTTTTTGGAGGCAATGTTGAATTTTGAATGATGAATGTTGAATTATTTGAACAGGTTACAAGATGAAGATGTTTGTCAAAACTGTAAAATTTTAATTATTGCAGTTGCATCAGGTAACCTGCCAAAATCTAAAATTAATCTTTTTTTGGACTATGCATTTCTCTTTGCACTGCTTCTAATAATTCTTTATCATCAGGTCGCATGTCTAAGATTTTTTGTAAATACTTCTTGGCCTCATCCTTATTATCTAGATAATATTTATATATAATAGCCAGGTTATAGTAAGCTCTGTAGTTTTTGTTATCAATTTTAATTAATTTTAAGAATGTATCTCTTGCCTGTGGATATTTACCCAACTCAAAATAACAAACCCCTATTTGATTTAAAGCCATTTTATTCTCTGGTTCGATGTCTAAAACTCTGCCCCAAAAATCCATGGCCTTTTCCCAAGCACGCATATACATGAATCTGTTTCCAAGAGATGTTAAGACTTGGATATTATCAGGTTCTTTTTCCAGCGTCTGCATTAGAGAGACTATCTCCATCATTGGATTCTGGGCCTGTTCCTGCTTGTTATGGACAACAAGAGTCAGAGAAGGGGATTTTACTCTATAAACAAGTGAAGAAACAAAGATCAGAAGCAAGCACCCTAAACCAAAAAGACTTACAGTTTTTTGAATATTTATTAGATTCAATGCCCTACTCATTATTTAATAACTCCAGTTGCTTAAGTTTTCTTTCTAACTTTTTTGCCTTGGTAGCCAGAAAAAATAAATAGCCACCGATTCCCAGCCAAATGATTACATTGCTAATAATCAAATACTTCACTTCTCTCCCCGTTACTCCCAAGTTAAAAGTTGGACGCTAAAATGTAACTCAAAACTTGATTAAATCTTTTACTCTCTGATCTATGATAATCTGTCTCCAGCGCAGCCCAATAACAGATAAAGTCAAAAAACCCCAAGCAATAACGCAAATAATTACAGTATGCCACATTTCAGGCTCTAATCCTCCCCCCTTAGCAGCAAAGACAGCAGGATGAATACTACGCCAAAGCCTGGCCGAAAAAAAGACCAGAGGGACATCCAAAAATGCAACTATCCCCAAAGCCGCGCAAATTTTTTTCCTTTTCTGCTCATTTAAGGGGGCAGTTCGTAAAACTAAATATCCGCTGTAGACAAACCACATGACTAAAGTCGTGGTCAAGCGCGGGTCCCAGGTCCACCATGTATTCCAGGCAGCGCGCCCCCAAAGAGATCCACTTATCAAGGCCAAGGTACTGAGCACCACGCCAAATTCTGCAGAAGCTCCCGCCAAGGCATCCCATTTACTATCTTCTTTAAACAAGAATAAAATACTTGCCGCAAAAACCACAAAAAAGCTGAATAAGGCCCACCAAGCCAGTGGAAGATGAAAATAAAATATTTTTTGTACTAAACCCATTGTTTCTTCTAGTGGAGCATAGACCCAGATGAAATACTGGGATGCAATCAGGCCAATCAAAGCTAATACTGCAAGTATTGCGGACAAACCACACTCCTTTTGAGTTTATTAACTTTATAAATCCCTTAACTTATCTTCCCAAATTCCTCTACATTCTTCCCAAAAATCAATCGTCCCGCTCGTAACCCCGATCTTAGAGCCTGTGGCCGAACCTTTTTATCAACATTTCCATGGTTTATTCTAGTCTTGATTTCTTTCACGCTGGTACAAAGACTTGGACCCATGCCATTTGTAATGCATTTCAGAAATCAAAACTTTCAATCAACGATTAAAATAGGGTTTGGCCACAGGCTCTCTATTCCCCGGTATAGATAAAAGGAAATAAAATAAGTGCGGCTCCGGTAAACAGAGCGTCAAAAGAAAAAATAAGGCCGAACCAGGATCCGGGACTCTCTAAGGTAGCCCCGAAATATAAAGCACCTAGACGAATTCCAGCCAGAAGAAGCGGAATAAGAAGAGGAAAAACTATAATACTCAAAAGAGAGTCCTTGGTATTATGGCCTTGAGAAACAGCACCTAAAAGAGAACCAATACTAACTAACCCCCAGTCTACGCCCAAGAGTAAAATCAGGGCCTTTGGCCAGGAAATCAGGGTTTCTTGCCCTAAAAACACGACCACTGCTGGCAAAAAAACTATCTGAGCCAAGATCAACAACAAAGCTCCGGCCACAGCCTTGCCTACCCAGATCATTTGCACTGGAATTGGAGCCAAAATTAAACCAATGCGGGAGAGATTTTCCTCCTCTACAGAATACAGGGTATTAAATACAAGGATAAGGGCAAAGCTTGAGGCCAGCCAGAAGATTGCTGCTGCCCCTTGAGGCGAAACCTTTTCGCCCACAGGATTGGCCAGGCTAAAGACAAAAATGAGTAGCAACCCCAAAAGAACGGCCTGTACCAGCCCTCCTCCACCAGAAAAGATAAGTTGCAGGTCTTTGCGGACAATAGCCCAGGTTTTAAGAGTCATTGGCCCCCTCTAAAGAAAAATCCTCGCTTGGTCCGGAAAAGACAATCTTTTTCCCCTGAAGTAAAAAGATATGATCAGAAAAGGAAAACTCTTCCATATCATGACTTATCCAAACAACTCCGGCGCCATCTTTACGGACTGTTTCGATCTCTGAAATCAAACGGTCACGAGAGTCTTTATCCAAACCGGTGCCTGGCTCATCTAAAAACAGGAGTCTGGGTTTTAGCATGATAACCCTGGCAAGACTTAGCCTTTGGGCCATCCCGCGAGAAAAATTTCCTGCTTTCTCATATACAAAAGCCCCAAGACCAACACGTTTTAATATCTGGATAAGTTCATCTTCACTAAGACTCAAGCCATACAGAGAATTCCAAAAGTTAAGGTTTTCAAGGGCAGAAAGAGAAGAATAAATAAAAGTTTGATGACCTAGATAGGCAATCTGCTCCCTGGGAAGTGTGAGCCTCACTTCTCCTTGGCTAGGCTCAATGATCTCCGCCATAATTTTAAGCAAAGTTGATTTACCCGCGCCATTGGGTCCGGCCAAAATATAAACACGTCCGGAGAGAATTTCCAGACTAATATCTTTAAAAATCAATCTCTGGCCAAAAAAATGAGCTACATTTTTTAAGCTGACCAACAACTGCCTGGCCGGAAGCTCTGCGTCAGGCTCAGGGATATTGGCCCTGGTAACAGATTTGAATTCTTTTACACTCATCTTTTAAGCTCTCAACGTCCCTCTCCTGTTCATCGCTAAGAAGCCAAGGATACAAACAATGGTCCCGCCAATCCAAATCCAGTTAATCAGGGGATTGACACTAATTTTCAGACTTATGACCTTACTTTCATCAAAACCTAAAAGGGTAGCGTAAAGTTCATCACCCAAAGAGGGCAAGACAGAAACCTCGGCAAAGGGTTGTTCGAAATTGCGATAAATCCTTTTTTGCGGAAATAATTCCCCGATTTTTTTCCCATCTTTATAAACTTCTAGCTTAGCCTCATAAATGGCCATGCCTGGAGTAAATTCTTCTTTAAAATCGATGTATTTTACTTCATATTCTTTTATGGACACTGTTTTATTTAGGGATAAGATAACTTCTTTTTCCTGTTTATACGGACCAGAAAAAGAAATGCCCAGAACGATCAAGGCTATACCCAGATGTACTCCATAAATACCCCAATATACCCTTTGCCTCCTTAATGCTTGCTGGCGCATAAAAAGGAGTACAATAGACAGGCAAATAGTTATGGCTGAACCGGCACCCAAAAGAGGTAAGATATCTCTTATCCCTGATATCCACAGAACTATAAAGCTTGAAAGCAAAAAAAGTGCTATTATAAAACCAAATTTCGGATCCGTTAGACCCCTTTTCCATTTCAGCCAGGGACAGATACAAAGGAGAAGTGACATAACTACAAATAAAGGCAGACAGACTCGGTTATAGAAACCGGCCTCCAGTCCCACTGTATTACTGGTCCAGAGGCTGGAGATTACAGGCCACATAGTTCCCAGAACGACAATCAACCCTAGAGCTATAAAGAGCCAACTAAAAAGAAGCATGGCCCCCTGCCTGCTCAAGGGAGCATCCATCGCCTTACTGTTTTCTTTTACTGTGAACATTAGAAAAAATGTGACTAGAAACGAAAGAAACATCAACCATAAAAGGGGAACTCCTACTCCTTTACTACCAAAGGCGTGCAATGAATCAATAACGTTGCTTCGCACCAAGAAAGTGGCAAAAAAGCAGCTAATAAGGCTTAAGGCCATAAAAAATAAATTGGTCCTTGCCAGGGCTCTTTTTTGACGTCCGATTACTGCTGTGTGTAAATAGGCCGTGCTTATCAACCAGGGTATTAACGATGCGTTTTCAACCGGGTCCCATGCCCAATATCCACCCCAGCCAAGCTCCATATAAGACCACCATGCGCCTAAGATTATACCTGCGCTCAAAGCGATCCAGGCAAATAAAATCCAATTACGTCCCTGCCTCATCCAGGAAAATTGGTCACCAGTAACCCAATTGGCAAAAGCTAGACAAGTGGGGATGGTAAAGCCAGCATAACCTAAAAATAAAAGTGGCGGGTGAAAAATCATGCCTGGATTTTGGAGAAGCGGATTCAACCCCTTACCAGACGTTGGGGTGGGAACAAGTTTTAAAAAGGGATTGCTGGGGCCGGTAAGCATAAGTAGAAAGAAGGCCTCAACCAAAAAATAAAATCCCCAAAAGAAGACCTTGGTTTTCGAGTCTAGCTCTTTATAAGTTGGTGAAAATATAAAACAAAAGCCCAGGATAGATAAAACCCAGGACCAAAACAGAAAAGAACCATCCTGCCCGGCCCAAAAGGCAGTCAGGGCATAAAATAAAGGCAAGAACTCATCAGTATAATCATGGACATAAGCAAAGGAAAAATCCCGTATCCCCAAGGCCCAAAAGAGAATGAGAGAGCTTAAACTAATTAAAGCTAGCGACGCTATCTGGCCCCGCTCCATCCAGGCGAGTATATTTAGCTCACTCTGGCCATTATTTCGCTTTAATACTTGATAAAAACCTGCCCCACCTAACAAAATCAGAACCAAAAGAGATAATAGAAGAGAAAAAAAGGCAATAAAATGCATTTTTAATTCACCTTACTCTAGCTTAGTTATATAAAAAAAGAGGATGGGCTCACCCATCCTGATCCCCAGTTCTTTCATCCATCCCGCCCCTGACGTGACTGCATGGGCGTTCCCTAAGGAGCCTTTTTCTTATATTTGGATGGGCACTTGGTCATAAGGGTTTTGGCCAAAAACAATTGGCCATCTGATGCAATCTTACCCTCCACAATCACCTCTACACCTGGCTTAAAAGTATCAGGTACAGCACCTAAGTATTTAACTTTTATAAACTTTGATTGATCGTCCTTGTCAACCAGGTTAAAGGTCACACCCAACCCACTTTCTTCCCTAATAATTTCTTTTGCGGATACCTTACCAAATAGCCGGGCCTGACTTAAATTTTCTGTCCCCATGGCCAGGGCTTCTGAAACTTTTAAAAAATAGACACTGTTTTGCGAAAGCCCGGACCAAACCAAGTATCCTATTCCAGAAAAAACAAGGGCGAAAGCTACGATATATATCCATTTTTGGTTATTTTTTTTACCCACTTTCAACTCCCCCTATAACATTTGTGCGAAATATAGTTTTTCGCTGTATTCCTCTCCTAAATTGAACGATTTTTAATTGAGCCTTGCATTAAACATATTGGAATAAAAGTACATTTTGAGCCAACGACTTTCTTCCAATGGGTGAGATTCCACGGGCAGCATCGCTGCCCTCGCAATGACTTAGCGCTCATCCTGTCATTGAGAGGAGCAAGCATGAGCGAAGCGACGAAACAATCTCAAACTTTAAACTACAAAAAAACGCACAATTTAAGTCACAAAACAATCTAAATTCAGCTACCTATTAACTTCTTTCGCTGTTCTCGGGCCAACTGGCGCATATCCACTACTTGATCGGTTTCATCCACAATCTCTTTCCCTAAAATTTCTTCCAACACATCTTCTAAAGTAACTACACCAGCAACTCCGCCGTACTCATCCAAAACCACAAATAAATGCATCCTCGACTCCAGAAATTTGATCAGTAAGCGATCTAAAGTCAAGCTCTCCAGCACAAAATGAACTGGTTTCATCAAGTCCTCAAGCTTTAACTCATCCTGGTCGTTAGCTAGAGCCTCCAAAACCTCGCGGCGATATACTATACCCACAATATCTTCAGGATCATCGTCTGCGTACACAGGGATACGGCTATGTGGCCATATAGTCTTGGCCTTCCTGGCCTCGGCAACAGTCAGGTGGGCCGGCAAGGAAAAGACTACCATGCGTGGAGTCATAATATCCTTGACTGTTTTTTTGTCCAAGGACAAGATATTTTGAATGGACTGCTCTTCGTAGGGTTTGATGGCTCCGGCTTTACGAGTGAGGCTGATTACAGCCAACAAGTCTTCTTCCGAAACTGGTGGAGTAACCTTTTTTTTCTCAATAAACTTAACCAGAAAACGACAAAGACTTATTACTGGCTTTAAAAACAGGACTAAATATAAAAGAGGCTTGGCAAAGACCGGGGCCAACTTTTCATTATAGACAACCCCGATAGTTTTGGGGATAATTTCTGAAAAAATAAGAATAAAAAGAGTAAAAAATATAGAAAAATAAAAAAGATTTTCCTGGCCAAAGACTTCTGCCGCGGCAGCCCCGGCAACAGCAGCTCCGGCAGTGTTAGCAATGGTGTTTAAAGTCAAGATTGCCGTGATGGGCTGCTCTATGTTCGAACGTAATTCATGTAATACCTGACCACTTTTGCGACCCAGACCTTTTAACCGTTCAATAAAGGTCCACGAGACAGAATATATAACAGCCTCAGCAACTGAACAGACTGCTGAAATACCCGAGGCCAATGCTACAGCAATAATTAGTTCCCACATGTAAAAATGACTGAACTGAGCTAAGGGTTAAAGTGGCAGAAGCTTAGCATCCCTGCTAATCTCCTGATTTAATGACAAAATTTTTATACTTAGAAAAATGAGAGAAATTAGACTTTAGTGTACTTTAAACACTTTCGCAAGCTTGACCTGAACGAAAAAAGAGATAAGCCAAAAGCTCATCTCACAACGACAAAAATTTATACACAAACAAAGACAATCGCCATGAAAATCAAAAATGTTTTTTTGGATCGAGACGGAACAATTATCTTTGAAAAACACTACCTTAGCGACCCAAAAGAAGTAGAACTCATCCCAGAAGCAGGCTCAACCCTGGCAGCCATGCAAAAACAAGGATGCCGTTTATTTTTGATTACGAACCAGAGTGGTATTGGCCGGGAATATTTTAAGGTAGAAGATTACCTGGCGGTTCAGGGAAAGCTAGGAGAACTACTTGCTACTTTCCAGGTGAATTTTACTGCCACCCGATATTGTCCGCACCGACCTGATGAAAATTGCCACTGCCGCAAGCCAAAAACTCTCATGTGGGATAAGCTAAAGAAGAAATTTGACCTTGATCCAAAAGAAAGCATTATGATTGGTGACAAAGAGGCTGATATCCTCTTCGGCCGCAATTGTGGATTTAAGAGCTCTATTCTGGTGCTCACCGGTCACGGCTTAAAAGAGGCTGAAAAGTTAGAACTGCCATGTTTGACTGGTTCCTGGATGAAACTTACTCCCCAAAAACCTAATTGGCCCGATATTGTAGCCAGG
>NZ_CEYAEZ010000062.1:0-16065 GCF_982781345.1 Desulfovulcanus sp. | reverse complement strand
AGTCTTTGTTAGCATTGAAGAAAATGCGCTCGCAAATTAACTCAGAAAGTTGAGAACTTAATGAACACTAACCAGCATTGAACCCTGGGTAGTATCCACAACCTGATAACCCAACTTGTTGAGCTCTTTGCGCAAAGTATCTGCCAGCTCAAAATTCTTCGCCTTACGGGCCTGGTTCCTTTTAGCGAGAATCTCCTTGATCTCATCCGGTAGTTCATCAAGAGGTATGGGCAGGCTTTGCCAGTCCAAAATACCCAGAACATCATCCATATTTTTTAAGGTCTGCTCCAAAAACTCCGCTTCTTCCAGAGTCAACTCTTTTCTATCCATCAGCTTGTGAGCAACTCTGGCCAAGTTAAAAAGCTTAGGCCAGAACCTATGTATACTCAGATCATGTTCAAACGCATTTTGCAGACTCTTTTTCAAGTCAAAAACTGCCTGCTCCATCAAAGGCCTGATTCCCTTTCCTTTCCAGACAAAAGATTTAAGTTTAACCAATACATCCTGAACCTTGGCCCAATTTTTTAGCCACATGTGTAAATTGCTTGGTCCGGAGACAAGTGTCTTGTGATAGGATGTGGATAAAAGCCACATTCTAATGGCCAATGGCTTTAACCCCTGCTCCAGAAAATAGTTTATACTTACTGCTCTCTCCTGACCTTGTTCTTTAAAATCAACAGCCAGGGAGATCATCCATGCCTGGGGCTGGATATTCAAGGCATTTTTCCAGATGCTCCTTAAATTATCCACATGAGGAAAGGCATGCATCTGTCCGGCCAGAACCACATCCAAGACTTCACAGGTAGCCGTTGCAACACTGGCCTGCTGTAGATACCAGGAAGGTCGGACGTTGCCCCAACTGGTTTTCAGGACATTATCTTCTTTTAGGTCCTGCAAGCTGGCTCTTTTGAGCAAAGTAAAATCGCGCGGATTATCCTTGACGTAGTTTTCCAAGTCCACGGTCTTGCCAGGAAATATCTTGGACAGGTCCATATGAATCAATGCCCCGTATTCCCTATCCCGGCGCACATCAAAGTAAACAGACCTGAGTTTTTCATAAGCTGTTCCTTTGGATAAAAGTTTTTGGCATATTTCAATGGCTGTATCCGTGTGCTCGGAAGAAAGAACAAACCTGGTCCCGGTATGAATATTTAATTTGCCGGACAGCTCGTGAATCTTTCTCACGGCCTCTTGGGAAAACTCTTTTCTGCTGAGGTTAGCAGCCCTAGCAGCCTTAAGGGTCCGGTCATCAAAGTCAGCCAACCCCACAACCAATCTGGAGTCATGACCCTTTTGGCGTAAATAGCGGTTCAGTACATCAAAAAGCACAATCCTGCGCCAGGGCTCAGGCTCATCCAGGGCATCCATACTTGGGCCAAAAGTGAATAAATTTGGGCCTCCACGACTAATTTCTGTATGCAAACAAATCTCTTCTCTTTTATACAAATCAAAGACTTTAATACCGCGCCTCTCCGGGGGAACAAAAAGAGAAGTACTTAAGTATCTCTCCCCTCCATCAGGAAAAATAGTAACTACCACTCCGCTCTCAAGCTCTTTGGCAACACTCAGGGCCCCGGCCAAGGCTGCCCCTGAACTCATGCCCACAAATAAACCTTCTTCTCTGGCAAGCCTGCGGCACATCTCAAAGGCCTCGTCATCCTCAACGTGCAAAACCCTGTCCAGGATAGTTTTATCATAAATGCCGGGAGGATAAGACTCCTGCATATTCTTGAGCCCCTGAATCTTGTGGCCGGCATAAGGTTCAATGGCAATACACTGCACCTCAGGGTTCAGTTCTTTTATCCTCTTGGTAATCCCCATAATGGTACCGGAAGTGCCCAAGCAGGCCACAATATGGGTAACTTTTCCCCCTGTCTGTTCCCATATCTCCTTGCCTGTGGTCTGATAATGGGCCTCAATGCTGGCAGGATTGTTAAACTGATCCATGAGCACATATTTATCTGGCTCTTCCCTGGCCAAGCGATAGGCTTCTTCAATGGCACCATCCGTACCCAAGTGTCCCGGGGTGAGTACTATTTCTGCCCCATAGGCACGCATGATCCGCTTTCTCTCTTCAGAGGCAGACTCTGGCATCAAAAGCTTTAATTTATACCCTTTTACAGCACAGACCATGGCAAGCCCGATACCCGTATTACCGGATGTGGCCTCAATAACTATCTTGTCTTTGTTTAGCTGGCCTGATTTTTCTGCAGCCTCGATCATGGCCAAAGCCACCCGATCCTTGATAGAGCCACCAGGATTCCCTGCTTCTAACTTGGCCAGCACTTTTACATGACTGTAAGGATTGAGTTTTTTTATCTCCACTAGGGGGGTCTGGCCAATTAAGGATAAAACATCTTTATGTTGCATAATCACTTGTTCTTACTTAAGGTTTAGAAAAAATTACTTCAAAATTAACATCTAACCAATGGACAGACAAAAAAAAGCCTACTTTTATGCGTTGCTAACAGTATTTATCTGGTCTACAGTAGCTTCGGCCTTTAAAATTAGTCTTCGCTACCTGGATCATGTTCAGCTCCTTTTTTACTCAACTCTGACCTCAAGCCTGGCTTTAGGCGTTTTATGTCTTTACTTTTTTGGGCCTGGATTTTGGACTAAATTCCATAGGGCCGACATTCTTCGTTCCATGTTTCTAGGTCTGCTAAATCCCTTTTTATACTACCTGATTTTATTTAAAGCCTATGAACTCCTGCCAGCCCAAGAAGCCCAGTCTCTAAATTATACTTGGGGGATCGCCCTGACTATTTTGTCAATTCCCTTACTCAAGCAACGAATCAACCTTTACCAGATTCTGGCCATCTTTGTTAGCTATTCCGGGGTAGTGGTTATTTCTACTCACGGTCACCTGCTTGAACTGAAATTCTCCAACCCCATGGGCGCTACCCTGGCCCTTGTGAGTACCATCATTTGGTCTCTTTACTGGATATCCAATACCAAAGATGACTTAGACCCCATTTTGCGCCTGTTTTTAAACTTTTGCTTTGGCCTTATTTTTATTTTCCTTTACCTACGCATGACCTCCCATGTAACCATCTATTCCCTCCCTGGCATTTTAGGAGCCATATACGTAGGCTTATTTGAAATGGGCATCACTTTTGTCTTCTGGTTAAAGGCGTTAAAATTGTCCAGGACAACAGCCCAAGTCAGTAACCTCATCTATCTTTCCCCTTTTTTATCTTTAATTTTTATTCATTTTTTTGTCGGGGAAAAGATTTTGCCCTCGACCATCATCGGCCTAATGCTCATTCTGTCGGGCCTAATTGTTCAAAACATGACGCATGGTGAGGTAAAGGACTAAGATAGCTTACCCAGCTGCTGCCCTGACTTGGGACATATCCGTAATACCCTGTAATACTTTTAAAATACCATCTTGCTTTAAAGTTAACATGCCATCTTTAATGGCCTGCTCTCGAATCTTTTCTGTAGGTTCGCGGTACTTGATCAAATTCTTGATGCCTTCTGATGTGGGCATAAGTTCGTGAATTCCGATCCTGCCTTTATATCCTCCTATGCAATGGCGACATCCTTTGGGTTGAAATAGAACCGGCTTATCTGCTAAAAATTTCCGAGCGTACTTTTCAAAACCAGGTCCGAACTCATGCTTTAATTCTTCCAACTCCCGAGCCGAAGGAACATACTTTTTTTTACACCTGGTACACAAGGTCTTGATCAGTCTCTGTGCCAATACACAAAGCAAAGAATCTGCAAAATTAAAAGGGTCCAGATCCATATCCAACAGCCTGGTGATGGTCTCCGGAGCTGAATTGGTGTGCAAAGTGGAGAAGACCAAATGCCCGGTCAAAGAGGCCTCTACCCCAATATGGGCCGTTTCTTTGTCCCGCATTTCACCGATCATAATAACATCCGGGTCCGCCCGTAAAAAGGAACGCAAAGCAGCGGCAAAAGTTAACCCGATTTTGGGGTTCACTTGAACCTGTCTTAATCCATCCTGGGTAATCTCCACAGGATCTTCAGCAGTCCAGATCTTGCGCTCAGGTGTATTAATGTAGCTTAAGGCTGAATGCAAAGTGGTTGTTTTACCGGAACCTGTAGGGCCAACCACTAAAATCAAGCCGTATGGCTTATGGATCATTTTAAGAAAGGCCTGAAAATTTGTCTCTGAAAGCCCCAACTTGTTCAGGGGCATGGGCTTTCCCGAAGCCAGGACACGTAAGACAACATCTTCCTGATTTTCCACAGTGGGAATGGTGGCTACCCTAAATTCAATAACTTTATTCCGGTCCGGCAGCTTGATTTTGACCTTTCCGTCCTGAGGCAAGCGTCTCTCGGCAATATCTAGATGGGCCATGATCTTGATTCTAGATATCAATGGCTTGGCCAACCCGTAACGAATCTTGCTAAATTCGTGGCAAGTTCCATCAATACGAAATCTAATAGAACAATACCTGGCCCGGATATTTGGTTCAATATGGATATCAGAGGCATTTTTCCGCCACGCTTCCACAAGTAAGGCATTGACCAAACGGACAACTTCGCTATCATGTTCACTGAGCTCACTTTCTTCTAGTTCCTGCTCCACTTCAGTCTCATCATCAATATCCAAGTCATCAACCAGAGAAGCCAATTCCTGATCTGAACTCAACTGCTGGTAAAAGTGCTCAATAAATTGCTCGATATCATGAGCAGTGGAGACTTTAGCCCGTATATTACTGGTACCGAAAATAAACCTGATTTCATCTAACCTCCCCAAATCAAAGGGGTTGGTCATGAGTACTTCAATGGTTTTGCCATCTTGCCTGAATGGTACCCAACCATACCTTTTCAAGAAATCAGGGTCTAATCTTCGCTTTTCAAAAAGTTCAAAAGGAGGTTCTATGGAGGGATCAAAAGGGACGAACTCGGTTTCATAATAAAGTTGCAGGGATTTACCCAACTCTTTTTTATCAATATCATAGACCTGCATGAGTATCTCATCCAGGTCTTTGTTCTCTTTCTTGGCACTCTCCATAGCCTTATTTAATTCTTCCTGGGTTATCTGCCCTGAAAGAATTAAATAAGCATAACGGCTACTCCATTTTCCCTGCCCTGAAGTTTGTTTATGGTTCATAGTTTATAATAGTCGTGAGTCCGAAAGTCGTGAGTCAGAGAGTCGAGAGGCCAGGAAAATCAAGGTAAATTTAAAAGACTCCAGGCTCTCGGACTCACGACTATTGACTCTAAATTACTTATTCAGCCAAGCCATCATTTCCCTTAATTTATCTCCTACCTCCTCAATCTGATGATTATTCATCTGTCGACGTAAGGCCTGAAATCTGGGAGTGCCAGCCTGATTTTCCAGGATCCATTCCCGGGCAAAGGTTCCATCCTGTATCTCGCCAAGTATCTTTTTCATCTCTTTTTTCACCTGTTCATTAACGACTCTCGGCCCTCGTGTATAATCTCCATATTCAGCTGTATCACTGATAGAGTAATGCATCTTCTTGAACCCGCCTTCATAAAGCAAATCAACGATCAGCTTTAACTCGTGCATACATTCAAAAAAGGCGATTTCGGGCTGATAGCCAGCTTCAACCAATGTCTCAAAACCAGCCCGAATCAAGGCGCTCACACCACCACAAAGAACAGCCTGCTCACCAAACAGATCTGTCTCGGTTTCTTCGGCAAAGGTAGTTTCAATAACACCTGAGCGAGTTGCTCCAATACCCCTGGCATAGGCCAGTGCCCTAGCCAGAGCCTGACCAGTATAATCCTGATGTACAGCTACCAGGGCAGGTACTCCACCACCGCGGACATACTCCCGACGCACCAGATGTCCAGGACCTTTGGGGGCGACCATAACCACATCTACATCTTGCGGGGGAACAATTTGATTAAAATGAATATTAAACCCATGACTAAAAACCAGTGTCTTGCCTGCTGTTAGGTTAGGCAATACTTCTTCTTTAAACACTTTGGGCTGATATTGGTCCTGGACTAAAATTTGAATCAAATCGGCCTTAACAGCTGCCTCAGAAGCTGAAACAGGCTCAAAACCATGTTCACGGGCCAATTGCCAGTTAGGCCCTCCGGGTCTTTGCCCTACAATGACGTTTAAACCTGAGTCACGCAAATTCTGGGCATGAGCATGTCCCTGGCTCCCATAGCCAATAATAGCAATTGTCTTATCCTGTAATACACTCAAATCAGCATCCTGTTCGTAATAAACCTTCATTATTATCTCCTTATATTTTTAGTAATATGACCGGATGGTTTCAGTTTATTAGGTACTACTTCAGCCATTTGGCCATCCACCCATTCACTAAAGCTGCATACTTCGCTTTAAAGCCACAGTGCCTGTACGGACAAATTCTTTAATCCCAAAACGTTGCAACAAATTAACAATGGCCTTGATCTTTTTTTGATCCCCTGTGGCCTCTATTGTTAATTCATCAATACTTACATCTACTACCTTGCATCTAAATATATCCACAATTCTTAAAATCTCCGCTCGCTTTGAATCCTCCGCATTGACTTTGATCAGGACCATTTCTCTTTCCACAGCCTGCATACGCGTAAGGTCTACGACCTTCACCACAGTGACAACTTTACGCAACTGTTTGACAATCTGCTCGATAATCTGCTCATCACCGCTGGTAGTTATGGTCATTAAGGACATGCCCTTTTCCAGGGTAGGACCCACACTAAGTGTTTCAATATTAAAACCACGCCCACTAAACAGACCTGCCACCCGGGACAAAACACCTGGCTCGTTCTCCACTAAAACAGACAAGACATGACGCACGGCGTTTACCTCCTATACTAAAAGCATTTCTGTTAACGACGCCCCAGCAGGAACCATAGGATAGACGTTTTCTTCCGGCTCTACCCACACGTCAACAATACATGGTTTTTTGGAGGCAAATGCCTCTTTGAGCACTGGCTCCACATCTTCCTTTTTCTTCACCCGATATCCATCTGCTCCATAGGCTTTGGCCAAGCTCACAAAGTCCGGATTTTTGTGCAAGCAAGTAGCACAATAATTCTTATTGTAAAAAAGTTCCTGCCACTGGCGGACCATGCCCAGATAGCCGTTATTTAAAATGACTATTTTTACTGGTAAATCATAGCTGACAGCGGTGGCTAATTCCTGGATATTCATCTGAATGGAGCCGTCGCCAGCAATGTCAATAACCAGTTTGCCCGGATGGGCTAGTTGTGCCCCAATGGCCGCTGGAAAACCATATCCCATTGTACCCAGGCCACCGGAAGAAAGAAAAGTTCGCGGATGATGATAGTGATAGAATTGCGCGGCCCACATCTGGTTCTGTCCAACCTCTGTAGTAATAATGGCCTGACCAGAAGTTAGTTCATAAATTTTCTCCACCACCATTTGTGGCTTGATAAATTCATCGGAGTCTTCATATTTTAATGGGTGTGACCGAGACCACTCTCTAACACGTTCAATCCAGTCAGCGTGTTTATCATCCCAGTTGACATCTGCCTTTACCAACTCTTCCTCCAGGGCCTCCAGTGCATTCAAACAATCAGAAACAATAGGAACGTCCACAGAAACATTTTTGCGAATAGATGTCGGATCAATATCAATGTGAATAATTTTGGCCTTGGGAGCAAATGTGGCTATCTTACCTGTGACCCGGTCGTCAAATCTGGCTCCGATAGAAATCAGCAGATCAGAATTATTCACAGCCATATTAGCCGTATAAGTTCCGTGCATACCCAGCATACCAAGCCATAACGGATCGTTGCCAGGAAAAGCCCCCAACCCCATTAAGGTGGTTGTAACCGGTATCTTATATTTTCTGGCCAGCATTGTCAGTGCTTCGGAAGCTGAGGAGGAAATTACTCCTCCCCCTGCATATATAAGAGGTCGCTTGGCCTCAGAGATAAGCTTCGCTGCCTTTTTTACCTGCTTTCTATTGGGCAGATAGTTGGGGTTATAGCTGCGCATGCTTATCTTTTCCGGGTAAACAAACTTGCTTGTCTTGGCCTGCATCACATCCTTGGGTAAATCCACGAGAACCGGACCTGGACGCCCTGTGCTGGCAATATAAAAAGCCTCCTTTATAATCCTGGCCAGATCGTTAACATCTTTGACCAGGTAATTGTGCTTAGTACAAGGCCTGGTAATACCGACTATATCCACTTCTTGAAAGGCATCATTGCCAATCAGCGGGGTTGGCACCTGTCCGGTAAAAACGACCAGAGGAATTGAATCCATGTAAGCCGTGGCAATTCCGGTCACGGTATTTGTCGCTCCGGGTCCGGAAGTAACTAGACACACGCCTACTTTGCCAGTTGAACGGGCATAACCATCAGCAGCATGAACAGCTCCCTGTTCATGGCGGACAAGTATATGCTGAAATGGATAGTTAGGCATTTCATGATAGATATCAATAACCGCTCCACCGGGAAAACCGAAAATATGCTTAACGCCTTCTTGTTTCAAACACTCTAAAAAGATCTGAGCTCCGCTCCACTCCATTTCATCCCTCCATGGCTTTGTATTTATCCAGGATAGCTTGCATCCTGGTTTTACCAGCCAATTTCAGTTTTTTAAGTTCCTTCATCTCCTGCTCTTCAGCAGGAGTTAGAAAAGGTTTGCTCTCAAATTTTTCTAGTTTTTTTTCATAAGCTAAATGGTCTTCCCATAAAGCTTTTAGTTCCGGATCCTTTTCACTGTATTTGGCAATAAGTTCCAATTCGTATTGTTCCATGGGAACCTCCTTTATATGGTTGGTTAAGACACTATTTAGACCAAATCACATTTATTGGTTATATAACTTATGCCAGGCAGGCTCCTGATCAGCTTTAATAAGAATATTTTTCTGCCTTGTTGTTTGTCCAGATTCAATACTGACCTGATTTTTCCTGAGCCCAAGTTCTTTAGCGATAAATGAACACAGGGCATTATTAGCTTTATCATCAACGGGCGGGGCCTGGACTCTGATTTTTAACCGCTGATCATAAAGGCCAACTACCTCATTCTTCTTGGCCTTGGGCTGGACCCAGACCATTAAGCGCCAGATCCCTTTTTTTACTTGCGCATAAAAAGAATATTCCTGCATTTTTACTTTTAACTTACTCCCAAAAATTTTAATTTAGACTCTATTTCATCCACTTGCTGTTCTTCTATACTATTCGACTCCAACAGCTTAAGATGTGATTCAATAAGTGCTCTTAGTTTTATCTCAAAATGGGTGCGCTGTCTTTTAAGCTCGGTTATATCTTCGTGAATCTGGGCCAATCTTTTGTGAGCCTGGTTTAAAATATCTTCTGCCTTGGCCTGAGCCTCTTCTACAATAAGCTTGGCCTGTTTATGGGCATTAGCCTTAAGATCATCGACCATTTTCTGAGTAGTAATCAGGGTGTTCTGTAAAATTTTCTCCCGACTTTTGTACTCTTCCAGGCTTTTACTAAAAGATTCGACCTGCTTCTGTAAGTTTTCCTTTTCCTCGGCCAATTTGCCCAATTGGTCGGCTACTTCTTGCAAAAAAATGTCTATCTCCGCCTTTTTGTAGCCAAAAAGAGAGGTAGAAAACTTATGATTTAAAATATCAACTTTGGAAGTACTCATAGCTATATCCTCAAACTATGCCATCAATTTAGCTGCATAGCTATTTGCAGCATTGATTGCACTAAAAATATTTTTAAAAATTGAATCGCCATTAAAACTACAATAGGAGACAAATCTACACCGCCGATATATGTAAAGGGAAGCCACTTACGGACACGGTAAAAAACAGGTTCTGTCAGGTTGCGCAAGATACGTACGATAGGATTGTACGGATCAGGATTAACCCAAGAAAGTAGAGCAGAAATAATGACTACCCAAAAATATAAAGACAAAAGAGTGTCAACAATACTAGCTATCGCTTGCAAAAAATTAACAAATATAAACATAGACCCTCCAAATACACTGCAAAGACAAACTTTTTGCAGGAAATATTAAATGTTCATACTGTGAAATAATGTCTGTTTTATCCCCTTTTTATACCCTTCACACTTTACGTTAAGTTACGCATCATATACTGTCGCATAGTCCAGAAATCGGGGATATACATATCCGCTTGTAAATAGATATTTTTAAACCCCCAAAAAGGTACCCCGGCCCTGTGGGCTGTTTCCTGGTCTACCTCGGAATCGCCAATGAAAACAACTTGCTCTGGTCTATATGACCACATCCTCAAAATTTTGAAAATGCCCTCAGGATTAGGCTTGGGATGGCTAACCTTAGCTGCAGTTATAACCGGAGAAAAATAAGGGTAAAGCTTAAAATGTTCCAGAATCAGATCCATAGTTGTAGTTCTGTTAGTATTAATAGAACAGGCAATCCTTTTTTGCCTCAGAAACTGCAAAAGTGGCAATAGCCCTTCTTCCGGGCGCATATACGGAATTAAAACTTTATAATTGATTTTTTGACGAATTTCAGGAAGTTTATGACGTAACTTTTCAGGGACAATAAACTTTAACGAATTGTCCACTGAATGCATATGCACATATTCCTCTTCCTCCTTACACATTGGAGGTAGTCCGAGGGCATCTTTAATCATATTGTAATATTTGATATTAACTTCTCTCGAATTAAACAACACACCATCACAATCAAAAATTATCCCTTTAAGTCCTGCTATTTCTATTTTTTTCAAAAGAAAGTTACAAATAAACAATAATCACCCCCGGCAAACTTTTACAACCTGATGCAGGTTCTAAAAACTAAATTTACAATTTAGACAAATATTGATGCAATACAATAAAGTTACTTAGCGTTTTTATCATGGAAACAACAAAAATTTGGAGTTGTGTTCATTATTGATTTTTGACATTAATTTGATATTAAAAAATTAGTTTTTTGATTTACATTTTACTTCACAGGATAAACATAAAAGTTATAAATCCCTGTTATCCTGCCCTAGACCGGATAACAGAACCATCGGACAATAAACACAATGAACTCAACAAACAATAAATCAGACTTAAACCAAGGCTAACAATTTTAAATCATTATATAAAAACTTGCCTTTATGGTCTAATTGTTCTTTTTTTAATACTCCTTCAAAAACATTTAAACCATAAACATTTAGTGGACTGTCTTCAATGTCCAAATCTTTTTTCTCCCAGTTAACCCCCATTTCCGCAAGGGCTTCTTGAACCTGCCGGTCCACCACCATTAATTTTCCATTCTCAGGTAAAAACAAGGCAAAAGGGTAAAGAAGCTTCTCCCACCCCAAGTTTACCTGGCTGGCAATTGGCGTGGAAAAAGTGGTCTTGGCCCAAATATCATCATCTTTTTCCACCCCCAAAAGCTGTTCAAATTTTTGCCAGGATTTTTTTAGTTTGTCATCAATCTGGAACAACTCAATAATCCTCTCTTCCAGAGCATATCCTAAAAGCAGAAGCATCTGTGCTTTTTTTGCCTCAAATAATCGCTCGTCTTTTTTTTTGTCTCCAGCCCCAATTAACTCTGATTTTATAGCCAATGTAGTATCTGTATAGAAATCATCGATTCCCTTCAATCCAAAGTAAGCCATATCTGAAGGTTTTTTAAATTGTTCTCCAAATTTTAGGCACTCGTTGATATAGGCTTTGGCTTCACGAGGAGTTAAGACAAGGTTTGACGGTAAAAAATAATTATCCTCATCATTTAATTCCAATCCCGGGTTTAAAAACAAGGCCTTATTCTGCAAGATTTCAGAGACAAATTCTTTGTGCATATAAGGAAAGTGAATTAAAATGTTATCCGACATTTTCTTACCTACTCCAGGATATTTTCAGTTTATTGATGGAAACGATTCATACGAGTTGAGATTGTAAGCACAGCAAACATACCTATCCCTCATCAAGATCGTCAATTATGCTCATATGACCATTATACTGATATAAATGACAACGTCCCATGCATTTGGGCAAAGCCAGAATACAGATGTTTCCATGAAGATAGATGCAACTCTCTTCTTCTTCGCACGAGACATAGTGTGGGCAATTCCAGCCAGAAATAATTTTTCTGGCCATTCTTCTCTCCCAAATACCTTCTACTTGACTGGGATTCAACTGAAAATATTCAGCCTGGTTAACCAAGTGGTCATATTCTTTTTCCCACTTAACAAGTACCTGACATTGCCAATGCCTATTATAACCAGGATTTAAAACCTCCTCATAAACGCAGTGACCATATTTATAAAAAAGGCACCCCTCTCCGGGAAAAAAGTACAATTTACCCATCAAACTTTATTCAATGATTTTGTCTAGTTATACAGAATAATTGGCAAACCAGCTAAAAGCACAACCGCCCTCCAAGAGTCTGTGGCCAAACCCTACTTAAGAGGGCAAATTTTTAATGAATCAATGATTTCCGGATTATATGCCACACATATTACATTGATTGCCTCCAAAAGGTAAAACCGCTCTTCTCTCTTCTTCATCTTTTTGATATGGCCAGAGCCTGTACCCCCCATCAATTACATATAATTGTTTGGCTCCCATATTGGCCAACAATTTGGCTGCTTCATATGCCCGGCCAGAACTGTGAGAATAAATTACCAGAGGCGTAAACCTGGGAATTTCCATAACTCTTTTCTTTAACTGGTTTAAAGGAATATTGTAGGCCCCTGGCAGACGCCCCTTTTCCCATTCCTGAGTAGAACGCACATCCAAAAGGAAAAAATCGGCCCCATCTCTTTTGGACTCCAGTAATTCCTCCGGAGTTATGCCCAGAATGCCTGGCTCCATCTTATGGATAGCCATCCTGGCCAATCGTAACAAAGGATTAAATTTTAAACCCTTGGCTAAAAATTTGTCTTTCAGGATATCATCCACTTTAGTCCGTAAATTTATATATACAGAGGCCATATCCGTCCATCTACTACCCCCTGCCCCTGCCATCTGGAAACCAAGAATCTGTCTGGTTTTCCTGTCCACGATCATTTTTGCCACATACTCATCTTTTTGCCATATGTCTTCATATCCTACACAAACCACAAACTCGGCTTGAAAACCCTTTTGCATAGCTTCGTTTAAACTTAGCCCTGCTTTTGCAAATTCTTTATCTCCGGTTTGTAACAGAAGTGATTCCATAGAATCCAAACCAACTTCCGTATCCCTAAAAAAACTCCGGGCTAACTTTTGGGCCAAATTGGACAAGTACTCCTCATTGTATTGTAACAAAAACTGTTCCCTGTCCTGTAACATAGGTATTAGATAAACATCCTCCTCATGAGACTTTAAACCTTGAGCAAGCGATGTTTGCAACTGATCTAAATCAAAGCCAAAATTCTCACTCCATCTTTCATCGCAAGCAATACGTCCTGAAAAGACGAGTAATCTTTTAGCCTCTCTCGTGTTTAACTTATCCGACCAATTTTCTATTTTATCAACTTTCCTGAGCTCAACGCCTTTTTTCTTTAGATGTTCTTCAAGGTAAAATTCCAGCTCGGGCTCAAAAAAAGTTTTATTCTCCCTTATCCAGATAAACTTTTTCTTTGCCATCAATAACACCTGCACTAGGGCCAGATCATTTCCAACCACTACAATGTCATTCAGCTCATCAAAATGATCGATAAAATATTGAATACAACTTTGGTCTGGCCAAATCAGGAACCGTTCTTCTCGGACATATGTAGGGGGATAAATCTCTACCTTGGGAATAATTATGAGCTTGTCAAACTGATATGCAGTATGCCCCATATTAGTCAAAATTGTAAGTTCTTTCCTGGATACATTCACTTGAATTCTTTTTCCCAAAATTGGCTTTTCACCTCTTTGAAACAGAAAGTTATCAAATCCTACTTTAAGTTTAGCTCTCGCTCTGGACCAGTTTTCAATCTTTTCTCCTTCTTGAACAAGTTGACTGAATAGTGGCAGGGGATATTTCTCATCACTATATTCATCAAACCAGAGCACCTCGGTTTTAGGTGCAGTCTTTTTTACTTGGGTCACAAACTTATAAGCAACAAATCCATGGCCGATAATCACTATTCTATCCATCTCAACTCCCTTTTATCCCTAAATCATTCCTAAAAAATCTCTTTTAGATGTCCGAGCCCCAAAACACAAGCCTGTTTAACGTAAAAATAGGCAAAGGGCTAAAGATTAGCTGTCAGTTGTTGCTAAACGTCTTGCCAGTGTCAAAATTAGGCATTGAATTCTCAAAAATTTGAAAGCCGTTTAAACTTGCCTCCATAATTCCAAACTCAAAAGTTCTAACCCTCAGGGCAAACGCACCTAAATTGCAAAAATTTATATATCTAACAAATCCTTAGTGCACTTCAAACATCGGCCCAAAGGGGCGAGAATCTTTTGTTCGGCTTCCTCCCTTAAGCCGAACAAAAGCCTTTATTTTCCTTGGCGACTTAGCGGCTTGGCGCGATGCTTTCTCTTAAAAATTAGATACGTTTACCCTGTTCAAACTCTAAACATATCTTGACCATCACCAAGCCCAAGTGTATATCGACTCTAACCAAGGAAAAAGGAGGCAATGCATGTTTGGAATAGGAATTCCCGAGCTAATCATTATTCTAGTCATAGTCTTAGTCATCTTTGGAGCCAACAAGTTACCGGAAATCGGCTCTGGAATGGGCAGGGCTATTAAAAACTTTAAAAAAGCCACTTCTGAACCAGAAGAGATTGATGTCACTCCGGACAAAAAAACTGAAGACGATTCTGAAAAAAATGATTCCAAATAACTCTGGTTTAAAGTGACAAAAGAGAACAAAAATAGTTTTTTTAAACCGTGTTGACTAACCATTTTTTTGTCTCTTCATGAAAAAACACCTTTCAGTAAATAAGTGAAGATTGACGACTAGCCTCTTGTTTTTTTCACTCTAGTTCACTTGATACTCTGGTTGCAACTAGGTGAGAAATAAAAAATCCCGGTTTAACCGGGATTTTTTATTTCTTCTGAAAATGCTCATGACTACCGTCGGATATGCTCATGCACAACCTAATACGATGGCTGCATTTTGGTTGAGTAGTTGAGTAGGTGAGTGGTTAATTAGGTAGGATAGTCAGTGGATTTTGTTCAATTCTGACTCAATCTCCATTTTGAAAAAAATAATTTAGTCCTCTATACACATAATGTGTCCCTGAAATTATAGTCAACAATACTACCACAAAAACAAGTTTGGGCAACAGCCAGTTAACTGGCCAAGACGTACTTTTGACCACAAGGACAAAAAAAACAAGTAGGATTTGAAACATAGTCGTCACTTTGCTTATCCAAGAGGGATTAATTTTTCTGCTTATATCCACTCCCCAAAAGTGAAGGACAGCCAAGCCACCAAGAATTATCAAATCTCTACTCACAACTAAAATTACCAGCCAGGCCGGGAGCCAACCTTTAATCCCCAGACATACAAATGATGTCACCAACAGCACCTTGTCTGCCAAAGGATCAAGCATTGCCCCTAGCCTAGAGCGCTGCTTTAAAACCCTAGCCAGAAATCCATCAAAGGCATCGGTAATCCCAGCCAAAGCAAAAAGCCACCAGGCCATATAAAAATTTTCATTAACAAAGGCGGCTACAAAACTAGGAGTAATGAGGATCCTTACTACCGTTAAAAAATTGGGGATAGTCCAGTTGTTTTGCTCGTTCATTACGTACCTTGCTCTTTATCACGCATCAGGTTGATCTAACCCATGAACTCTAGCTGTCTTTCTCCATATCCAAAAGCTTAGACACCATCAGGTCAAATGTTAAACAGATTTACTTTTTAACAATAAATACCCACTACTACACAGTCACCTTTTTGGTTCGAGACACTCAAGCCACCGCGGTAAAAGAGTTGGAACGTAAACCGCCATCCAATATAATCAGTTTGAGGCTGGGATTTTCTTTTACCTTAATTCTGGCAAGAGCTTAAAATTTATCACCTACTCAAACTTTTACCAACCTTTTTCTCTCCAATATATTCCTTAAGAGTCTGTGGCCACCCCCCCTCCATTTTGACTACCAGATTAGAAATCCTGGTTTCTTGAAAGCATTGCAAAGGGCTGGGTCCAGGCATTTGCACCAGCATGAAAGAAATCAGGATTGAAAAAAATTATGAAAATTGTCCCCTGGATCCGTGAAAATTAACTCAACAACGATTC
>NZ_CEYAEZ010000061.1:0-16530 GCF_982781345.1 Desulfovulcanus sp. | reverse complement strand
TTGCCATTCAAGTGTGGGCTTCTTGGTTTAATTGGCCTAAACTTGATAAAATGCTCCATCAATTCTTTCTGGAAATGGTCATTGAAAAATTCAGTACCCCAATCGGATGGATGGGGATTAAGGTTAATTGAATGTGTCCGCTTGCATGTCAAAGACGTTGACATGAAGCAAAATATTCTCATTACACGCTCTGCAAAAGGAGATAAAGACAGAGTTACTATTCTGCATGAATCATTAAATGAGAGGTTGCTGGAATACTTTGAACAAATAAAAAAGATATATGATTAGGAGAGAGAAAATGACCTGGCTTGGGTGTTTTTGCCTGATGTGCTTGAGAAAAAATATCCCAATGCTGGTAAGGAACGTTGGTCTGGGTAATAAAAAAAGCGGACCATTTTACCTGGCCCGCCTTTTCTCACCTAAATAAAAACGCACTGCCATGCATCTCTACAAATCAATTAAAATGCCTCCTCGTAGTCCAGATCTTTAGCTGTCAGGGTATGCTAAAATTCTTATAAACCCAGAACTGATAAGCAATAACAATGGGCACAAAAGTCAAAACCACTCCCAGCATAATCTTTAAGGTAACCGGACTGGTCTGAAGGCCAGCCACAACGCACCGTGCTCAAGAAACAGAAGACCAAAAAGAACTCCGCCAAACCATAAGGATTAAGCAAGGTAAAAATATTACCCTGAAAAATGCCATTCTCCATTAGTCTGACTTCATTTTTAGTTTTTTTCTTTCACTACCTGGCCAGCCAACTCCCCTATTCTGACTTTAAAAAAATTCTGATCCCAGTAGATTTCCACCCGGCGCTCATCCTGAAGTAACCTTTGCACATGTTGTTTGAATTCAAAAATCCCCAGAAGCTGAATATAAAGTAAAATATAGGTCAAAATATAGGCGTCATCCTCGCAACCCAGAGCGCTAACTATTTTGGACCGGGCCTTTTTGGCCAGCTCAGGTCTTGACTGAGCCAGCCGAGCAATACCCCAAAATGCCCCCCTCCTTAGGGGAAGATATTCCAAAAAATTATCTTTTCCCAGCTCATCTTCCTGCAGGTAGGAAATTAAAATAGGATGGAATTCCAGGGCTAACTTATGGTTCCGGGCCATAATTTCGCCCATAGCCTCAGGTGTCCCCCAACCAATTCCACCAGACTCATCATTAAGCATCCACATGAATCTACGCATAATTACCCGAGCATCTTCCAAGTTCTCCTTAGCCATTTGATCCACAACAAAACCAAAAGCAGTTACACCATTCCATTTTATCTTTGGATCAGGACTGAGCAAAGCCGAAAAAAGCGGGTTAACTACCCGGCGCAGAGGATAATTTGAAAACTTAGAAAGTTGGGCGCCAATATCATCCTGGCTAAGAATAGCCAATATTTCTTTTTTTAGCGCCCTGTTACTTTTTTTTGTTTGCGTCACTTGTCTTCACCTCACGTATCTCTCATTCTACCATCCTTCCAAGTACCCTCTACCAACTCACCCTAACCAGCCAACTTCTCTTGAATCTTTTGGGCAATAATTCGTCCCATTTCCTTGCACTTAGCCAGGTGTTCATGCGTAGGCACATTTTTGACCCTAAACTCCTCTACAGGCAGTTCAAACTTGGCATCTTTCAAAGCTTGGGCAATCTGTTTGGCTGCCTCTCCACTCCAACCAAAGGAGCCGAAAGCGGCACCTATCCGCCCTGCTGGCCGTAATCCTTTCATATAGTTTAGAAAACCAGCCATAAGCGGAAGCATACCATTGTTGTGAGTAGGCGATCCACAAATAACCGCAGCAGCATCAGCCACTTCCCCCATCACATCGCTATGGTGATAAGACTTAAGGGACATGAGCTTAACCGAAGTACCCTCTTCCACAAGCCCATCAGCTATGGCCTTGGCCATCTTTTCCGTGCTCTTCCACATGGTATCGTAGACAACAACTGCTTTATTAAAAAGTTTCTGGGCACTAAATTCTTCATATGCAGCCAAAATCTTATCCACGTGCGAGCGCCAGATAAAACCATGGTCCGGAGCAATCATGTCAATTTCCAGTCCGGCTTCCCTGATCCTGGTCAGAACCTTTTGCACCAGTTGTGAATAGGGAAGAATAATATTCGCATAATAATGTTTAGCTTCCTTCAGAAGCTCGTTTAAATCTATTTCATCATCAAATCTCTCAGAGGCAGCGATGTTTTGACCAAAGGCATCGTTGGAAATAAGCAATTTTTCCTCCGGAATATACGACAACATACTATCCGGCCAATGGAGCATCCTGGTTTCCATAAACTGGACTTTTCTCTGTCCTAAAGAAATGGAATCGCCAGTTCCTACCACTTCATATGGCCAGTCTTGTTCGTGATAGTGATCTAAAAGAGCCTTTTTCCCCATAGTGGAACAAAATATTTTCTCAGGACAAGCCTTCTCTACAATAAAAGGCAAAGCTCCGGAATGATCCGGTTCAACATGATTGACTACAATATAATCAATATCAGATATTTTAACTAGATTTTGAATTTGATGGTAAAGATCTAATTTAAAGTTTTCTGGCACAGTATCAAAAAGTGTAACTTTATCATCCAGTACAAGATAGGCATTGTACGTTGTTCCTTTCCTGGCCAAAGAGTACCCATGGAAATTTCGTAAGTTCCAGTCAACAACACCAACCCAATAAATATTCTTTTTAACTTCCACTACAGCCATATCTAACTCCTTTTATATCTTTTTACTTAAAAATTTAAAGACCCTCTCAGCTACACTGAGAGGGTCTTTAAATTATGCCTCCTGATTAAAGTTCTCCTTTGTTGCCCCACAAACAGGACAAACCCAATCATCTGGCAAGTCTTCAAATTTGGTTCCAGCAGCTACCCCACTCTCTGGATCGCCTACTGCTGGGTCGTAAACATAGCCACAAATTGTGCATACCCAACGCTCCATGTCTTACTCCTTTACTTATATTCATTTTAATTAAGTCCGGCCTACCCGGACAGAGGCTGAAAACTCTTTTTACTTGCTCCACAAACAGGGCAATGCCAGTCATCGGGCAACTCTTCAAACCTGGTTCCCTTAGGGATCTTACCCTTGCGATCACCTTTATTCGGATCATAGATATAACCACAATTTACAACCTGACATTGCCACATAGCTCCTGGATTGGTCATAGCCCCTCCTTAAGCATCTGCCTTCCACAAACCATGCAAATTACAATAGGCCCTGGCAGTCACAGTACTGGCGTCAATACAAAACTCAGCTTCTGGAGAATCACCGGCTTTTAAAAACTTCCTGTAAGCCTTACCATCAGCTACAAGCTCAATCCACTCTATATAATGTTTTTCTTCCATTGGATGCGCTACGCTGCCAACTTTGATCTTATATCCTGTTTCACTTTTTTCAATTACAGGGACATGCTTTTCATAAGCTGCATCAACACTATTTTCTTTAAATAGCTTCATTGGCTGACCACAGCAAACCAACTCTCCCACACCACCATGCAATACTTCAACAATATTACCACATACGTCGCACTTGTAGATTTCTAATTCCTTGGCCATAATACACCTCTTCTCTTTTAGGTTAAAATTAAATATTTCTAACAAAAACTACCAGTTCTCACCAAGTAATTCAAAATAGCTCTGGGCATGATCGCAAGCAGGACAAGTTTCCGGAGCCTCATTTCCTCTATGTAAGTATCCACAGTTCAGACAACGCCAAACCACTTCTTCTTCCCGCCTAAAAACTCGCCCATTCTCAATATTGTTCGCAAGGTCTGTATACCTTTTTTCATGCTGTCTTTCCGCTACCGCAATGGCTCGAAACACGTTAGCAATTTCCTGGAATCCTTCTTCTTCAGCTATTTTGGCAAACTCAGGATACATTTTTTCTTGCTCATAATTTTCACCAGCAGCCGCTGCCTTTAGGTTTTCCAAAGTAGGCCCAATTACACCAGCGGGAAAAGAAGCCTGAACCTCAACCTCTCCACCCTCTAAAAACTTGAACAACCTCTTTGCATGTTCTTTTTCCTGTTCGGCAGTCTCTTCAAATATCCTGGAAATCTGAACATACCCTTCTTTTTTAGCCTGTTTGGCAAAGTATGTATATCGGTTTCTGGCCTGAGACTCACCAGCAAAAGCGGTTAAAAGATTTTGTTCAGTTTTAGTTCCCTTAATTGATTTCATCATGCTTACTCCTAAAGTTTGCAAGTTAAAATTAATTATTTTCTCTCAAGATAGTTAACCGTCCTATTATCCTTATTATTTGTCGATCGACCGGCTTGAAGTGTAGATCCCATCAAGGTTTAATTCTTCACAGGTGCATAATAACACCGCTTAGTCGAATGCACGAGGCCCATTTTCTTTTAATTTTTCTAACGCTTTTGAAACTTCCTTACTATCAAACCTAATGACTTTGCCAGATCACCCGACCGCACAGAGTTATGGACATCTTTATATGGGCTTTAAAAGTTTTTTTTCAATATCCATTATGCTTATCTTAGATATCTTATACCATCTATCGTTAATAATAACTGTTATTACTATTATCAGCATCCTGTCAACTTTTTTATAAACTTTTCTAACTTACCGATATATCAGGAAATATACAAGATTACACTTAAATTTAACAATTTTTAAAGGGGTTTTACATTTTGATATAAAAGTTCTAAGCCATCGATTTTCACCCAATGAATTAGAATGCCACGGGGGGACGGCTTTGCAGCCCTAGCAATGACAGGATATGGGCTAAGCAAGAGCGTTAGCCTTGTTCAATCGCAAACTTTAAACTGCAAACTGCAAAAAAAATCGCTCAATTTAAGTTAGAGTTTCGACCTTCACTAGTTCCACTTAATACTTATTTGCCATTTGTACACATATCATGTTCCAAAAAACTTTAAATCTGGCGCAGATTATCCTGTAAATAAAAAAGAGTTTTAAAAAAAACTAACTTAAAATAACTTTCATTACAAGTACAAAAAATATAGGTCCAATTAATCTATCTGAGCTTATGTAGGAGGGAGTGATCTTGCGACTTAAGAATTTACGATCCTTTAAAAAAACCGTAACAGGTTTGTAACAATTTTTATTGCCATTTAAATCCATTTTAAGTTATATAAAAATTTACTGTTAACAATTAGTTGCTCTCTTAAGGTCAACCCCCTGATATTTAAGGAGAAATCTTATGCCAAAACTTAAAAAACAAAACCGTTCGCTTGTATTGGGCCTATTCATAGGGTCATGCCTGGCTATTGTCCTAGCCTTGGTAGGCGCTGCCCAAATTCACTCGACCAACAAAGTGAAATTTTGCGCGTCCTGCCATGAGATGCAGACTTTTTACAAAACCTGGGTAGAGGCTGGTCACGGACTGGCCCAAAAAGGTGCGATGAAAGCCAAATGCGTTGATTGTCACCTCCCTGAAGAAGGGCTTTTGACTTATCTGGGGACTAAGGCCAAAGCTGGTGCAAATGACTATATAGCCCATATAATCAGGAAAAAAGTCGATTGGGTAGCCAAAAGAGAGGAGCGCGAAAAATATACTTATGAAACAGGCTGTAAAAAATGTCACAAAGAGCTTGTTGCCCCTGGTATCCCCATCAAGGCCTTTTTAGCCCACAGGACATACGAGCTTGGGGAAACAGATAAAACCTGCATTTCCTGTCATTACAATGTAGGCCACGGAGATTTGCTCTTGGCCCTTAACAATCAACAATAAATTTTAAGGAGGAAGAGTATGCATTTGCTAAAGAGGATGTTTCTACTGCTCTGGCTCATCATCCTGAGCCTGATGCTGGGCAGTACTTTTGCCCTGGCCCAAGAAACAGGTTATCCAAATTTATTAAAAACCAAAGAATTAGTCATCACTAGGGGGTATTCCAAAGACGCTCTGAAATGTATTCAGTGCCACTCCAAAAAAACCCCTGGTATCGTTGAAAATTGGAAAGAGTCCCGCATGGCTCATGCAGGCGTGTCATGTTATGACTGCCATACAGTACCCAAAAGCTCACCCATGGCCAGCCAGTGTGAGGGCGTGAAAGGCACGAAAATTTTTACCTCGCCTATGGTCTCTCCTAAGACCTGTGCCAGATGTCACCCCAAAGAGGTAGAACAATTCAGCAAAAGTGGCCATGCAAAACTTGCCAGCGCCCCGGTAGTGGAAAAGGCCAAGTTTAAAAAATTAATGTACGACTTAGAAGGCGGAAAGTTTGCTGGCGTTCCGGAAAACAGCAAATTACGCTTGGCTCCCAGACAGAGCGGCTGCCAGATGTGTCATGGCACCGAAGTCAAACTTAATGCCGACAAAAAGCCAACAGACGATAGCTGGCCAGCCGGCATAGGGACCAGATATCCAGATGGTGGCATTGGCAATTGCGTGGTCTGTCATAACAGACACGGTTTTAAAATTGCAGAAGCCCGCAAGCCAGAGGCCTGCGCCAAGTGTCATATTGGCCCTGACCACCCCAACATTGAAATTTATTATGAAAGCCATCATGGACAACTTTTCTTAACAGAAGGTGAAGAGTGGAGATGGAATAGCGCGCCTGATACTTGGGAACCCGGTGACTACAAGGCACCAACCTGCGCTGTCTGTCATATGAGCGGCATTGGCGAACTGGCCACTACCCATAATGTTAATGAGCGGTTGAAATGGGATCTAGTACATCCCAAGAGCGTAGTCAGAAGCGGCGAGCGCGGTGATGGTGAAAAGGGACGTCAACTCATGCGCAAAGTTTGTAGCAATTGTCACAGCTCGGTGCACTCAAACAGTCATTTTGCCAAACTTGATCGGGCAGTTGATCTCTATAATTTCTACTACGATGGCGCATCCAAGATGCTGGCAGAGCTGAAAGCTAAAAATCTCCTTAAAGAAGACAAATGGAAAGACGCCTTTCAAGAGCTTAATTACTATCTCTGGCACCATACCGGACGCCGGGCACGTCACGGTGCTGCCATGGCCGGTCCAGATTATGCTCACTGGCACGGATTCTTCCAAATCTTCCAGATATATAAAGATATGCAGGACATTTTTGACTACAGGATAAAGAACAACAAGATTGAAGAGTTAAGTCCTGTCATGTCCACTGGTCCATATTAAAAACAACACCCAACAAAAAAACAAAAAAGGCAGGCTCCAAACGGCCTGCCTTTTTTGTTGGAAATAACGGTTTCAAACGATTGTCTTTATCCAAAATACCTCTTTAAAAGACCCTCAAATGCCTGTCCATGTCGAGCCTCGTCTTTGCACATCTCGTGAACAGTATCATGGATGGCATCGTAACCTAGTTCCTTGGCCTTCTTGGCAAGTTCTTTCTTGCCCTTACAAGCTCCGTTTTCAGCCTCGACCCTGGCTTTCAGGTTGGCCTTTGTATCAGAAACAAGAACTTCTCCCAACAATTCTGCAAACTTGGCAGCATGTTCTGCCTCTTCAAAGGCTATTCTCTTGTAAGCCTCTGCTACTTCAGGATAGCCCTCTCTATCTGCCTGACGGCTCATAGCAAGGTACATCCCGACTTCTGTGCATTCACCCATGAAGTTAGCCCTCAAACCTTCCAAAATTTCCTCATCAACGTCCTTGGCTACTCCAATCCTATGCTCATCTGCCCAGAACAATTCACTGGTCTGCTGCTCCTCAAATTTTTCTTTTGGAGCACCGCATTGTGGACACTTCTCAGGCGGAACATCTCCCTCATGGACATAACCACAAACAGTACAAACCCATCTTTTCATATCTTAACCTCCCTTTTAGATTTCGTTTAACATTTTTAAATAATAATCATTATCAATAAGACTGTCAAGAAAAATCCTTTCACTTCTCACTTCAGACTCTCCAAATTAACTCCCAAGAAACCTGGTTGAATAAGTTAAGTAAGGTGAGTAAAAAATAGCTAAGATTGATTTCTCCTATTCATAAAATCTGAGAATTAGAAAGGATTATTTTTTTCAAGTTCCTGCAAGACAGATTCCATAACTTTATTGATCCGAATAAATCTTGAAGGTGAAGAGAGCATGTCCTCTTCTGATTGGACATATTTTGATCCATCCAATTCATCCCTACACTCGTTAATTAGTCTTCTTGCAGACTCCATTGTGGTTTCCAAATGAAACTGAAACGCAACAATACGATTTTCAATAATAAAAGCTTGATTGCGACAGGCCTCGCTTGAAGCTAGCAAACTGCCTCCTTCAGGTATATCAAACGTGTCTCCATGCCAGTGAAAAACCTCCAAGGTCTCTGGTAAGGCTGTTCCCAAAATAGATTTTGTTGCCTCTTCAGTGCGTGTTATAGGAAACCAGCCAATCTCACGGAATCGATTTTTATAAACTTTCGCGCCCAAAACATTAGCAATTAGCTGAGCGCCAAGACAAACACCCAACACAAC
This sequence comes from Desulfovulcanus sp., assembly GCF_982781345.1. NCBI lineage: Bacteria > Pseudomonadati > Thermodesulfobacteriota > Desulfovibrionia > Desulfovibrionales > Desulfonauticaceae > Desulfovulcanus > Desulfovulcanus sp. The sequence continues at coordinate 8,166 of NZ_CEYAEZ010000061.1, read as the reverse complement.
TTTACCTGAGCTTATAACGTCATGAATAAATTTTTTCTCTTTCTTTAGCCATGGATATTTAGCCTCATCATAAACTCCCATAGGACCGCCCATTATTATAAGCCAATCAAAATCATCAAGAGATGGAAAATTATCCTCTGAATATAACTGTGTTGAGTTTAATTGATAACCGCGATCAAGAAAATAATTCTCCATATTTCCTAAGCCCTCAAAGGGAACATGCTGCAAGTAGTGTACACGCATAACCTAAGTCTCCTTTTTTTAATAACATTGAAACCAGACGCTGCTGACATGAAACTGCCGGAAAAAATGCTGGAAATTAATTTCCAGCAAAACGGTATCCAACTCCTGGATGGGTAATAATAAACTTTGGATTTTGGGGGTCTGGTTCTATTTTTTTACGTAAACGCCGAATATGGACATCAAGAGCCCTGCTCCAAGAGTAAACCTCCTCATTAGGCCAAATCTGGCTGCAAATAAAATCTCTGCTTAAGACCTCGCCAGCATAAGAAACAAGCAATTCCAGAAGGTCAAACTCCTTTTTGGTAAGATGCACGGCCTTACCCTGTAATAAAACTTCTCTGGTATTTAGCAATATCTCCAACTCACCAAAACAACATTTCTCTTTTCCGCGTTCTTTAGAAGAGCTCCGCCTAAGACAAGCCCTTATTCGCGCAGCCAGTTCCAGATATTCGAAAGGTTTTACAATATAATCATCAGCGCCGCAGTTCAGGCCTCTGACCTTGTCTGCCAATGACTCTCTGGCCGTGAGGATAATAATCGGCACATCAGATATACGTCGTAAGTTTTGACAAATTTTTACCCCATCTATATCTGGAAGGTTCAGGTCAAGAATTATTAAATCCGGACGAAATTGTTTAAACAATCTAGCTCCTTCTTCCCCAGAAGTTGCCTCGAGAACTTTAAAATCATCCATGACCAGTTGATCTCTTAAAATGGTCAGAATATCTTTGTCGTCCTCTATGAGCAGGATCGTTGGTTTACGCATTAAATACACCCCCCATCAGCCTAATTCCCCCCTCAACTTTACCTAAGCACTCGATCCTTATTTCCCTGGCAAGGAAATATTCATGATTACGCCACGATGGTCAGGCTGGGTTATCCAGATCTTCCCCCCATGCGCTTCCACAACCCCTTTGGCTATAGCCAAACCCAGGCCCAGGCCATCCCTACCCTTTTCATGGTCGCGGCGGTAAAACTTCTCAAAGACCATATCCCGCTCATCAACAGGAATACCAGGCCCAAAATCCTCCACGGACATGATTACCTGGCCATTCTTTCTGGTTAACCTGACCACTACTTTACTACTTTTGTCAGAAAATTTTATAGCATTGGTCAGAAGATTGGAAATGGCCTGTTCGATTCTCGCTCTATCCGCAAACACATAATAAGGTTCGCCAGGCAGGTCATACTCAATTTCTATCTGTCTTTCCCAGGCCAAAGGCTGAACCATAAGCACTGCATCTTCTATAACTTCGGCCAGATCAAGCTCTTCTTGATGTAATTCAAGCTCTCCGCTTTCCAAGCGGGCACAGTCTAAAAGATCCTTGACCATCCTGGAGAGCTTGGTCACATTCCTTTTTAAAATATCCGCATAGGTTTCATATTCTCCACCCTTCAACTTTTTAGCCAGGATATCTGAAGCTCCTTTGATAGCAGTAATAGGTGTTTTCAGATCGTGCGTAATATTAGAGAAAAAGTCAGACTTAAATTTCTCCATACGCTTTAAATCCTCATATGCTTTGGTCAGGTCTACCACGGCCTTGTTTACTTCTTCTTCCAATCTTTTTTGCTGGCAAGCAAGAGATTCGACCATGGAATTAAAACTCTCCCCTACCCTGATCCATTCTTTGCTTGCCTTTAAATCAACACGTACATCAAGATCTCCTTGCTCAATCTTTTGCGAGGCCATGCTGAGCTGATTTAATGGATGTAAAACAAACTTTTTCAGCATAATCATTAATAAAAACAAAACAATACCCAAACTGGCAAACAGATAAATAAAATAATAAGTCTTATTTTTCGCTACTTCTTTGAACAGGGAAGTGGCTGGAAAAGAAATGCTAATACAGCCGACAATGTTATATCTTTTAAAATTCTGATGACATTTCGCGCATTCATTTTCAAAGATTAGAGGGGCAGCATAGCGAAAAATAACTTTGTCCTTATCTCCAACGACCTTCCATAATTCCCGCTCTCTGCCCTGCTGCATGAGCTCTATGGCCTTGCATTCAAATTGGTCTGGCATGTGCGCAGGGTTTTTGCTGTCCAGCGTGGCAATTTTCACGGAATAAGGCCGTTTTCTTTTGGTAAATAAAGCAATCTCTCGCGTAAAAACAGATGGCGTAATCAAGTGAAAGTTTCCATTTCTCCTTATATATATACCACCGTGAGAAGAGATCCATTCCCTGGCCAAAACAATATAATGATATATCCCCAGGGCCTGATGTCTCAACTGTTTCACAACAAATGCTTCCTGCTGCTTGGCCATCCATAAAAAAAACAAGGCCCCGCAAATGCCTAAAATAAGAACCATATATATGACTATTTTTTTCCCAAGCGATGGGAGATGACTAGGCGAAAGGCATTGGCACTTATCTGATGACACAAGTAATCTCCAACGTAGGCTTCTACTCTTTCCAACTTACGACATTTTCAACCAGATCCAACCGAGTTCAAAAAAGTTTAGCGCTGATTTGTAACTAACCTATAAAACTATAAATTTTTGCTCAAGCCTTTTTTCAAGCTTCTCTATCCATATCAAAAGGTGCTTCACTAGAAAAAAACAATTGGTTATCTTTAGTTTCACTGACTCAAAAAAGGTTAAATTCCGATTGGACAGGCAGTGTATCAGGCATTTCGTTGTTTTCCTGCTTCATACCGGAAAAAGGATAAGACATACCTTGTTTCTTCAGTTAGGACATAGACGTGACAGCCAGAAACAAAAAGTGAACCTCCTGTTTAAGCTCAAAATTTGGAGCATAATCTACCTGGACTAAGCACAAGGCCCCCACACCTGCCCTTCCGTTAACTCCATAAATTTTTCAGGGATAGTTACTCAAACCACTTAGTCCTTTGCTTAAACTAATAACCTTTATTATCTTTCCAAGATGTTATGAAAGTACCTCAATACGATCTGAAAAAGATTTTAAACATGTTACAAACAAGTAAAATTTTAAGAATGGCTTAAATGGCTGAGTTAAAAAAGTTGAGAAAGATAAAATCGACTGATTGTGAGAGAATAAAATTAAAAAAAAATTAAATCTTGACCTGGATCAAGGAAAGTTTAATAGTTACAATATATGAAAACTACCAAACGCTAAAGAAATAACCTGTCGTCCATGCTTGAAATAGCCAATAAGCCAAAAAGATAATCCAATTTAATTAACTAGAAATACCTAACTTTAACTCTAAATCGGAGACTTAAAATGAGTATTTCCAGAAGAAAGTTTCTGCAAGGTCTAGCAGCAACAGGTTTAACTACTGTTTTGCCCTCCACAGCCAAGGCGGCTTCCAGGGGCGAGGAGTTGGCAACCCTGCTTGATCTAAGCAAATGTATTGGTTGTGGGGCCTGTGTCGAAGCGTGCAAAGAGACAAACGCGCATAAATTTCCTCGACCCAAAAAACCATTTCCAAAAATGTATCCCAGCCGGGTCAAACCTTCTGACTGGTCAGACAAACAAGATGTGGATGACCGTCTAACTCCATATAATTGGCTCTATATCCAGACGGCCTATGTTACCTGGCAGGGAGAGGAATATGAAATTAATATTCCACGGCGCTGCCTCCATTGCCAAAATCCTCCCTGCGCCAATCTCTGCCCCTGGGGCGCCGCTGCCAAACAGGCTAATGGTATTGTCCGTATCAATGATAAGATCTGTTTGGGCGGGGCCAAGTGCAAAAAAGTTTGTCCTTGGCATATCCCTGAACGCCAGTCAGGGGTTGGCCTATATCTGAAACTCCTGCCCTCGTTTGCAGGCAATGGAGTGATGTATAAATGCGACCGATGCTTTGACCGCATAAACCAGGGACTTGTTCCTGCCTGCATTGAAGTCTGCCCTCAAGACGTCCAAACAATCGGCCCAAGAGATGAAATCGTTGCCAAAGCCCATAAGCTGGCCAAAGAAATGGGTGGCTACATTTATGGAGAAAAGGAAAACGGCGGAACCAACACCATCTATGTCTCACCGGTGCCTTTTGATGTTCTGGATAAAGCTATTGAAAAAGGACCAGGCCGACCGCACCTTTCTTCTGTGCCCAACTCTATGGCCAAAGAAGAAAATCTGGCCATGGCTGTGCTCGGCGCGCCTGTAGCCGGACTGGCTGCGGCCCTGTTAACAGGAATAAGCAAAGTATCTCAAGAGAAGCAGGGAGATAAAGATGAATAAACAACCAAAAACCATATGGTCCGGAAGACTATTTAACTTCCTGGTCTTTGGCTTGATGTTTACCGGCATGGCTCAAATGCCAATATTCAAGCGCTACTACTTAGCCGATGTCCCAGGTTTTGGCTGGACAGCTGATTTTTATCTCAACCATATTCTCCATTATATTCTGGCCACTATTTTGCTTTTCATGATTTTTTATCGCCTGGGTAAATTCCTGAGGCAACCAGGTAAAGGGATAGCTCTTATCACCCCCATCGGCTGGGCCAAAATTTTCATCTGGGCAGGTTTAATCTTCACAGGTATTTTACGTGTTTTAAAGAACCAGCCCAATATATTTTTCAGCCCTCAAGTAGTAGTCTTCCTTGATTGGGGTCATCTTGCCTTTGCCATTATCCTCGGTCTGACAGCTCTTCTGGGAAAAATTTTGGGGCAGGGATATTTGCGTGACTAGTGCTGTCCTACTTTCGATGAAAGTAGAACCCCAAAAAGATGCCTAAAAGGCATCAGGCTTTTTATAATTTTATCAATATGGAAAACCCATGGGAGAAAACAATGGATGAAAAGAAAGAAAAAGCAGGTTTCATATGTGTAAAAGATACTCTTGATGGAGCCTATCCATCACTAGTACTAGGTATCAATGCGGCTCGATTGGGGATGGAAAGCAAGATATTCTACTCTTTCATGGGCATAAACCTACTACTCAAGGGCGGCGCTGAAAGGGCCAAATTTTTTCCACCTGGAGTTATGGGAGCTATTCCGGGAGTAAGTACCATCGCAACTGAAATCATGAAAAGAAAAACAGCTAAGGCTAACATTCCAAGCTTGGCTGAACTCCAGGAAATGGCTCAATTGGAAGGTGTGGAGCTAGTCGCATGTAAAATGACTGTGGACATGATGGAAATCAAGGAAGACAAACTCATCGATGGTGTGGTTGTGTGGACAGCCGAAGACTTCCTAAAATACGCCAAGGAATGCAAAATCTGTTTGTTTACATAAAACAAACGAAAATATTCTGCCAAAATTAACGAGGGTGCATCCTTTAAATGTACATTGTTCAGACTAAAGTTATATCTCAGTTAACCGTACATTTAAAGGATGCACCCTATCTACAAGCCTATTAGTCAATCATATGCCAGAATTGCCGGAAGTAGAGACAATCGTGCAGGCGCTCAAATCCTGCCTGCCTGGTCAAATTCCCATAAAGATAACCTGCTTTAACAAAAAAATTTTACACGCGCCAAAGAACTTATCAAAGGTTCTGTCACGTCCAATCACAGGCATTTCCCGCAAAGGCAAGCTGATCCTCATTGGGACTCCGCCTTATGTCTGGCTCATCCACCTTAGAATGACCGGACAACTTTGGTGGCAGCATAAAGATACCCCTCTGCCCAGGCATACACATTTAATTGTCTCCCTGACCAACTCTGACCATGAGCTGCGCTATGCTGATGTGCGCCAGTTTGGTTACTGGCAAATTGTTCATGAGAATAAGCTCGCCCAAGTTCCATTTTTACAAAAATTAGGACCGGACGCACTGGAGATCACCCCTTCTCTTTTACAAGTACAATTGCAAAAAAGACGTGCACCCATTAAGACCCTGCTCCTTAATCAACAATGTCTGGCCGGACTAGGCAACATCTATAGCGATGAAGCTCTCTGGCTATCCCGCATCCATCTTTTAACCCCAGCAAATCTTCTCAGTTCACCCCAGATAGATAAACTTGCCTGGGCCATTCGCAAGTCTTTACAGCGCGGGATACTCCTTAAGGGCAGTTCCATGCGCGATTATCTTCATCCCGACGGCAGCAAAGGACTTTACCAGGACCATCGTTTGGTTTACGCTCGGCAAGGACTTCCATGTATGCGCTGTCGCACACCCGTTAAACGAATCAAGATACAGGGACGAAGCAGTTACTTTTGCCCTGAGTGCCAAAAATTATAATCTTTTTACATAATTTTACCTGTCTACCTTATTTCTTGATACTGAACGTTTGTCCCGCATCTTCTAGTGTTGCGGCATGTAGTGGAAAGCTAAATAACTTCAGGTTTAAAGTATAAACATGACAGCATTCCTTTATTGCGGACCCTTTTCGGCCACAAATAAAGAAGGCCGTGTCCTTTATGAAAATGTAGAGATATCGCTTGAGGAGAGTACCCTGTCCTTACTTGAAGGGCCATCAGGTTGCGGAAAGAGTACCTTACTTAGGCAGATAGTTGCTTTAAATCCAACTCACGGCGTGCGCTATCAGCTTCAAGGAAAAGACTTCACCTATAAGGAACTTACACTCTGGCGTTCCAAAGTCACTCTTATTGCCCAGGACGCGCCAATACTTAAAGGTAGCGTTGTTCGCAATCTTACCTTTCCCTTTGATCTGAAAATCGCGGCCAACAAAGACTTTGATCAGGCCAAAGCTCAAAACTTACTTCATCAGGTCGGGCTTGGATACTTAAATTGGGACCGCGATGCGAGCACTCTTTCCGGAGGTGAGAGGCACCGACTGTCACTTGTGCGAGCCCTTTTATGGGATCCGCCGGTTCTTATTTTTGATGAACCAATTTCCGGCCTTGACCAAGAAAACCGTGAAATTTGCTTTCAACTTATCCTAGACCAGGCCAGACGGCCGGGACGGGCTGTACTGTGCGTTCACCATGATGAAAAGTTGGCAAAGTTGGCAGATCAAATTTTTAGGTTAGAAGATAGAGCACTTACTCGAAAAAAATAAAAGACTATGAACGGATTAATCAAACTTACCCCTTTTGATCTTTTTCTGGCAACCTCTCTGGTTCTGATGGCAGCCATTATTTCCATTCTGCTAAGAATTGGCCTGGAGCGTCGTCTGCTCCTGGCAGCCTTACGGGCCACGGTTCAGTTGGGGCTGGTAGGTCTAATTTTGGAAAAGGTTTTTGCCATTCGCCATCCTCTACCAGTGATAGCTCTCCTTTTAGTGATGGTCTTTTTTGCCGGACGTGAAGCAGTGGCAAGATCTGCGTGGAAATATAAAGGGATTAGATTAGACACATGGCTAACCATGCTCCTTTCCTCATTTTTTGTCGGTGGCCTCATAACCCAGGTAGTCGTCGGGGTAAAACCCTGGTACCATCCTCAATATATCATTCCCATTCTAGGTATGATCCTTGGAAATTCTCTTAATGGAATAGCATTAGGCCTGGATCGATTTTTAGACTACTTTGTTAGCCGGCGAGCAGAAATTGAATTATATTTAGCTTTTGGCGCAAGCCGCTCAGAAACCCTCAATGAACCTCTGCGTACTTCAGTGTATACCGGCATGATCCCTGTTATCAATTGCATGGCTGTTGTGGGGATAGTCTCACTTCCAGGAATGATGACCGGTCAAATCCTGGCGGGTTCTCCTCCGTTGCAAGCGGTGGCCTATCAATTGCTAATCATGTTCACATTGGCAGGAGCCAATGCCTTTGGCGCAATGCTCATCGCTGTCATGGCAGCCAGGCGGCTTGTAAGCCAGGAAGGTTGGTTGAATCTGGAGGAGTTAGAGGCAAGCTCAAAAAGCAAACAAAAACAAAAATGCAAAAGGTTTAAGGGGAAAAGTAGGGGTAAGGATTAAGGGTTAAGGGATAAGTGATAGGAAGGTAGCTAGAGAATAGAGTAAGGTGATTGAGTTTTTGGGCAGGAGGTGTGAATTGTAAAGGGGCCCAAAACTTTTTTTATGTCTGGGTAGTTGGGGAGAAAAAATAAAAAAGTCCTGGCGACGACCTACTTTCCCACCCTTAGAAGGGC
>NZ_CEYAEZ010000060.1:0-16555 GCF_982781345.1 Desulfovulcanus sp. | reverse complement strand
TGTCACCAACGGACGGAAACGCATCAGCTCCACGCCTGAAACGAAAGGTATCCTTACCGTTGTCGATCGTTTTGCGAAGTGTGCCAAGTGGATTGAGGCTCATTTTCCGCAGGGGATACGGCAAATCAACCAGACCGAAATCTTTCATCCCGCGCCGTTTGGGATAGGCAGAACGCTCAATTGTAAGCCATTCCACCTGGCCGACTAAATATCCCTCGTCACTGGGAATAAGAACATAGCTGTTCACGCGGGGAAACGGACGGGGCAGACCGGCATTCAATGCGACGGATTCCGGAGTTTCAATATCAAGGGATACTTTGATCTCATCTGGTGAAACAAACTCTACCATCCCAATGCGCAACGATTCCGCGTATTCAAGTGGACTGGGATTCATTTTTCCTCACCTCCCACTGCTTCGTCGTCGCCTTTTTCCGTCTGTTCTGTTCCTAAACGGGCTTTTAGAAGTTCGGCCATGCGGAAAGTGGTGCGATCAATTGCCGGTTTGGGCAGATAGTGGTCAACCAGCGTTTTCAAGTCTCCCAAGTGGTTTCCGACAAGAAGTGTCATCTGGGCAGGGCGTGCGATCTCTTGATACGTCTTTTTGATTCTCCCCATAGGATCGTCATACGAGATAATTACCAAATGAGTGGAGGGAATGGTCAGCATATCCTTTATAACCCGGTTTATATGCTCATCGCCGAAGCTGTATCCATAAGTAACCAATGTATTGTTCGGGCGGCACACTGCCGCGGCAAAGTCACGAAAAAGTTCAACATAGGGATAGGCTGCCGTTTCCCGATCCTTTGCCGAATTCGGATAAATCATCAAATTCAACGCCGTAGCATCTTGTAAGCCTGGAGCATTAAGGTATGGATCCACGGCATCAGCCCCAAAAGGCAGCCCCATTCGCCGAATATCCCGTCCTGCCTGAACCCAGTCAACCGACCCATGAAGCTTGGAGAAACGAGCAACCCCTTCCAGATATCGGGGTTCACCCCGAATACCAGGCGGATTGTAGTGCATGTCAATATTCAGACGGGAAGATCGAAAGATGGGGGAGAGGTTACCGACAAAACGATCCAAGAGATGCAATCCGGCCACTTCTGCACCAGCTTCGATCAGGCGGTCATAATTGGTGGTGAAGATTTGCAATCTGTCCCTTGTTCCTGAACGGCTGGCAAAGCTCATCAAAAAGTTGACCAGATAGCCGAAAGCTTCTTCTCTCTTGGATTCGTCTGCAGATGCGATACTCCTTTCTCCGTCAAGGATTGATTTTGCAAAGTCGTTTAACACTTGCGAGATATTCTGCCTAAGTTTTTCGATTTTTTTTCTGAGTTTCCCAGATTCGGCGGATGTATCAGACTTAGGACAATAATGTTCGAGACCAGAAAGCAATTCATTAGCCACTCGGATTTGATCTTCAAGGTTTGGCCTCTCTCGTTCTGTAGCCTTTGCAGTTGCTGTAGCGGCTTCGTCAATTTGAGACTGGAAAACACTGAACTCAGCTTTTTCCATGCCGGGCAGGCAACTACCTTTTGCTGTCCAATGAACTGAGTGAGTAAGTCCAGAGCCGAGAAGCAACGAAAGATATTCTGATTGAACCAATGCGGTGAGCCAGGGTTCAATACGAGGACGAAGCTTGTTAGTGCCGAAGGTCTCGTCTTGCTTGAGCCAGGAACATTTAGTATCTGGACAAAGTTTAAATTTTTCGTCCTCTGCTTTTTCAAAAAACACCGGCTTTGGATCATCCCGACTTTTCAGTATGTTAATTTTATCTGCCTTGCCATTTTTGTTTTGGTTTCCAGTCTCGTTGCTCATAATTAAATCTCCTCTGGTATTCCTCCGACTCTGGTTTTCTTATACCCCGGTCTATTTTCGTTCCGCTTGCTCATATCTTCTGCCTCTTGCTATTTTCAGCAATAAGTTGTTTTGCCGTTTCTTCAAGGTGTTTTATGAGTTCCGCTTCTCCTATGGCTTCCTTGTATTCTCTGCGGCGGGCGGCAAATTTTTCATATTCCTGCCGGGCAAAATCGTCGGCCTCTTTTTTGCCGATTTTCCCTGCGTTGGGCAGAACCTGACGATCATTAAAGCGGAGGAATTCATCCAGTTTTTGTTCCCAATCTTTGAGAAATATCTGTTTGCGCCGTCTGGCCTGATCCTCGGCAAAGTCCAGCCACATAACAACGATGCGGTTCAATTCATCGATTTCATGCTCTTTGAGATAATTTTTGGCGATAGTGACATCGGTTTTTCGCACCTCATCCCCTTTCCAGTTGTTCAATCCCATATTGGGGAGCAGATGATTGGCCCTGCTTTTAATCAGTTCGGCTGCAGTCATGCCGGTTGCGGCATAGTGTAGCTTGTTCTGGATGATGCTGAAAAATTTTGTGGTTTCCGAATGTGAAGGCTCGTAGTCTGCGGCCATTGCAAAAATTTCCCTGACCCGCAAGTACATCCGCCGTTCGCTTGCCCGGATATCACGGATGCGTTCCAGCATCTCATCGAAATAGTCCGGCACAAATGACCCTGGCACAGGTGGGTTTTTTAAGCGCTCGTCATCGATGACAAATCCCTTGATGATGTACTCTTTGAGGCGTTGAGTAGCCCAGATCCGGAAACGGGTAGCGATCAGACTTTTCACCCGGTAGCCCACTGAAATAATCATATCCAGATTGTAGAAATCGACCTGCCTGGCTACCTGCCTGCGACCTTCATTTTGAACTATTCGGAATTTCCGAATAGTTGCTTCCTGGATAAGCTCTCCTTCTTTATAGATATTTTTGATATGTTCATTTATGGTAGGAACCGTTACTTGAAAAAGCTCCGCCATCATTTTTTGAGTAAGCCACATAGTTTCGTTTTCGAGACGAACCTCCAGCTTTACCTGTCCATCTTCGCTCCGGTAAATCAGCAATTCGCCTTTGGGCTCTTCCGGAGATAGCTGTCTGCTTTCACTCATAATCCCAGCTCCTCCAGATATCTGTTCAGTTCTTCCTGCGTCTTAGCCAGCTCCGCCTCTATTTCTTGAATCTCCTTCCGCACCGCAGCTATATCAATATCCTCTTCCTCCTCAAAAGTATCAACATAACGCGGAATGTTCAGGTTAAACTCGGCCTCCTGGATTTCCTCCAGCGTGGCCAGGTGAGAATATTTGTCGATTTCTTTGAACTTGCGGAAAGTGGAGACGATCTTCTCGATGTCCTGATCGCGCAGACGGTTTTGTTTTTTACCGTCCTCAAATTCGCGGCTGGCGTCGATGAACAGGATATGTTTATCACGAATGGTTTCGGCCTGATCCCAAGGTTTGCGGCCTTTGTTGAAGATCAGGATGGTGGCTGGAATGCCGGTTCCGTAGAAGAGCCGGGCAGGCAGGCCGATCACCGCCTCAAGAATGTTTTCCTCAATAAATTTTCTGCGAATTGTTCCCTCGGCACCGCCGCGGAACAGCACACCATGCGGCACGATCACTCCGACCTTACCTTCACCTTCCAAGGCTATTTCAACCATGTGGGTAATAAAGGCATAGTCCCCGCGGCTCTTGGGGGGAATTCCTCGCCAGAAGCGATTGAAGCGGTCATGACTTGCGTTTTCATGCCCCCACTTATCCAGTGAAAAAGGCGGATTGGCGACCACGATGTTGAAGCGCATCAACTCATCGTTTTCAATCAACTTAGGATTGTTGATGGTGTCGCACCATTCGATCCTGGCGGAATCCATGCCATGCAGGAACATGTTCATCCGGCAAAGTGACCAGGTAGAGCCGTTAGACTCCTGTCCGAATAGGGCAAAGTTTTTGCTGCCAACTTCCTGACCTACCTTGATAAGAAGCGATCCTGATCCGCATGCAGGATCACAGATGCGATCTCCTGGTTTTGGATTAAGTAGTTTGGCCAGCAGGGTAGAAACTTCGGGCGGGGTGTAAAACTCGCCAGCCTTTTTGCCTGCGCCTGCTGCAAAACGGGCGATTAGATATTCATACACATCACCGATCACATCACGACTGCCGATATGTGAAGGACGGAGATCAAGACGCTCGTCGGCAAAATCCTCAAGGAGATTTTTTAGGCGACGATTGCGTTCTTTGGTCTGTCCAAGGGCAGGTTCGCTGTTGAAATCGATGTTGCGAAAGACATTTTCGAGTTTTGACTTGTTGGCATCCTCAATTTTTTCAAGAGCGATATTGATGATCTCGCCGATGTTTGGCTCTTCGCGCTTGCTGTAAAGATAATCAAAGTCTGATTCAGGAGGCACTACGAATCGTTCACGACTTAATGCTCGTTTAACACGCTTCTGATCACCATTATATTTCTTTTCATACTCATCACGCTTATCCTTCCACAGGTCGCTCATATACTTAATGAAGAGCATAGTGAGAATGTAGTTCTTGTATTCCGCCGGATCAATAGCGCCGCGGAAGGTGTCACAAGCACGCCAGATGACATTGTTGATTTCTTTTTGCGAAACATGAGGGCTCATTGGACGGTTCTCCCTGTTTATGTGATTGATTTTAAACAAATCGCCTTAACCAGGCGAGCCCGGCGAACTGCCAGACGGTCGAGCAAGTCCTGCTCCCGCCTCCATAGGGAAATTACCTTTTTGATTTTTTCCTGGACAGCAATGGGAGGCACTTTCACTTTAAGGTGGGAAAGTACATTTTTTGAGACAAAGGATATGCCGGTTCCACCACCGTGTGTTTGAAAATAAGATTGAGCTGGTCTCTGGTTGATCCACCAGGCCAGATATTCAGGCAACAGAGTTTTCGTTTTCAGGCGGATTATGTAAAAAGAGCTTGCTGCCAATGTGTTTTTTTAATCTGTTGTGATGCAGTAGGCAAAGTGTTCTGTCCCGCGAGCCTGAAAAAGCACGTCTCCCTTTTGCACCGCATATAGCTCAGGTTTTCTTTCAGGAAAAAAGGAAACAAGCTCGTCCATTTGCAAGGTGTGCGAATCGTCAAAATCCTTACCTTGAATCAGTCGATGCGTTCCGTGCGCATCTTCTTTTATTTTGGCCCTAGCCTGATAGCCCACCTGAATGGTGGCTAATGTCTTCAGAGAAAATATTTTCATTGTATGTAACCTTCAAACTCTTTCAGTAAGCGATCTACTGACTTAATCTATAGTTATGAAAGTTTGTTGTATCAAGAACTTGTCAGTACTTTTTTTACTGACTTGCTTTGGAGGGTAAAAACTCTCTTAGGTATTATTCCCCAGAGACTAGTCTGGCGTCGGGTTTCGTATGATTATAAAAAGGGTGAGTTGTGTTTCATGGAATAGAAATAATGTAGCTTGTGTCTCATTTTACTTTGATGAGACACAAATCCTGTCGCTATATGTTTACGCCATTAACGCGCTAACAAGATGTGTAGATATTTTTTGACACATATTTGTGTAAAAACTTTGTGTAAAGCTCGAAATTACCACAACTGGGGGGATATAACTATCCGAAAGGATTGATAATTGGGAGGAAATTGGTGGAGGCGGGGGGAGTCGAACCCCCGTCCGAGAACGCTCCGCTCAAGGCGTCTACAGGCTTAGACCAGGTTTATTTTCTCGTTTTCAAGTAAGCCCCTGGTCAGGCATCTTGAAAACCAGTCTGAAGAAGTTCTCGCCCTGGAATTGTCAGACTCAATTCCACGGCCAGCCTGATGCGTCGTCGCTTCTTCTAGCCTATCAGGCATCGGCTAGAGAAGCGCTGGCGAAAATTAAGCAGCCAGTGCGTATTCGTAATCGTTGGCATTTATTCTGTTGCTGCGTGTTTTACGAGGTCCCCGCAGCACCTCGGCCTGCAACCTTGGCTTCAACCGTCCCCGTCGAAACCATGGCGCCCCCTTTTCCAAATCTGGATGCCATGATTAAATGAATTAATCGAGAAAATCTGTTCAGCGATTTGCTACGATTAGTTATTTAAAAGGTATATCAATGAACACGTTTTTAACTTGTTTATCATATAAGACATAAAACTTTTTTTGGCAAGGGGTTTGAAAAAAGAAAAACTCTTGAAGAATAATCTCCAAGAGTTATACTTCTTGTTGGTAGCGAGGGAGGGACTTGAACCCCCGACTCTGCGGATATGAGCCGCATGCTCTGACCAGCTGAGCTACCTCGCCAAAAGAGACCTAGTTCTTTATATATTATTTCTGGAAAAATCAAGTGTTAATTTGAGAAAATTTGATTACGGTTTAAGGTTGTTCGGTTTGACAAAAGAAAGAATTTCTCTCATTTTTAAACTGCTTTTTGAACCTTTCGGGAATGTTAGACTTTAAACTCTGAATCTTTTGCTGCATTGAGGGCAGGCTCGGTACCGAAGAAACTTTGTTGTGAAGGATTTTTTTCCGGGCTAAGCTTCACATTTTAAGGTGTGGGGTATTCCTTTTGTTTTTACAGAGTTTAAAAGTCTAACCAGATCAGATTTTCAAATATCACTATTTCATAGGGTAATCTCTAAAAGAGGATAAGATATGGATAATTTTGTTTTTAATTTAACTGACGAAGAGAAAAAGTATCTTAAGGACCTGGCTTTTTTAAGTATAAAATCCAAGCTGGAAGGACAAGAAATAAACTTTCCTCTGCCTCCAACAGAGAAATTAAATGAGCATTTTGGAGCGTTTGTGACTTTGAAAATTAACGGTCAGTTACGTGGCTGCATTGGCCATATAGTAGGCGATGAACCATTAACGCAAACTATAGTTAAAATGGCCAGGGCCGCTGCTTTTGAAGACCCCAGATTTCCGCCTTTAAGCAAGGCCGAATTAGACAGGGTGGAGATAGAAATTTCGATTTTGAGTCCTCTGGAGAGGGTTCCGGACTTAAATAAAATTGTTCCAGGAAAACATGGTCTTTTGGTGCGTAAAGGCTGGTATTCGGGCCTGCTTCTGCCCCAGGTAGCTACAGAGTGGGGCTGGGATAGGGAAACATTCTTGGCTCATACCTGTCAAAAGGCGGGGTTGCCCATGAATTGTTGGCAAGATCCACAAACAGAGATTTATTGGTTCCAGGCCGTGGTTTTTTAAAAGGGAGGGACAAGTCATTATAGAGTCTGTAGCCAAACCAACTTGGACTACCAGATTAGAAATCAGGATTGAAAAAATTATGAAAACTTGTCCTCTTAAGTATGGTTTGGCCACAGACTCTATAAGCCTAATGGTTTGGTAAATGAATTTAGTTTTTCCCGCTCTCAACTTTATAGCATAAATATAAATTTTTTTACGATTTACGAAAATTATGATTCGAATAAATGAAATTATAGACAAAGTCTCTCCATACCTGACTAGTTCCGACCTGGCACTGATTCAAAAGGCCTATGTATTTTCAGCTGCGGCCCATGCGGGTCAGATCCGCCTTAGCGGTGAACCATATCTTTCTCATCCCCTAGAGGTGGCCAATATCCTGGCGGAAATGCATCTCGATGCATCAACCATTGCTGCCGGGCTATTACATGACACTGTTGAAGATACCAGAGCGAGCATTGAGGAGTTAGAACGTCATTTTGGGTCGGAAGTTGCCAAGATTGTAGATGGTGTGACCAAAATTAGCAAAATGAAGTTTGATTCCAAGGAGGAAGCCCAGGCGGAAAATATCCGTAAGATGATTTTGGCCATGGCCGATGATATTCGAGTGATCATGGTCAAGTTAGCCGACAGGTTACACAATGTGCGCACTCTGGAATTTCAGAAGGACATCAAACAAAGGCTTATTGCCAAAGAAACCCTCGATATTTATGCCCCGTTGGCAAACCGTCTCGGTCTTTATCGTTTGAAAGTTGAATTGGAGGATTTGAGTCTTAAGTATAGCCGGCCAGATATCTTCCATCAGATCGAAGATGGAATTAAAAGGCATCAGACAACCGGGCAACAATATATTGATAAGGTGTGCGACCTCATAAAAAATATCCTGGAGGAAAATTCCATTCAAGGCCGCGTTTCTGGTCGGGTCAAACATATTTACAGTATTTATCATAAAATGGTTCAGCAGGGCCTGACTCTGGACCAGGTCTATGATCTCATAGCTTTTAGGGTCATCGTCAAAAGTATCAAAGATTGTTATGCGGTTTTGGGTCTGGTCCATGCCATATGGAAGCCTGTGCCAGGAAGATTTAAGGACTATATTTCCATGCCCAAGGCCAATATGTACCAAAGTTTGCATACGACGGTCATTGGTCCTGATGGCGAACGTATTGAAATTCAGATCAGAACTGAAGAGATGCATCAGCTGGCAGAATACGGCGTGGCAGCGCACTGGAAATATAAGGAAGGTGGTACAAAACTAAAAGAAAAAGATGCCGAACGTTTTAGCTGGCTGCGTAGAATTCTTGATTGGCAGCAAGAACTAAAAGATCCACGAGAATTCATGGCCTCACTTCGTTTTGATTTGTTTCAGGACGAAGTTTATGTATTCACTCCTAGGGGCGAAGTTAAAGAGCTTCCAGAGGGGGCTACTCCGGTTGATTTTGCATACATGATTCATTCAGAGGTTGGAGATCATTGTGCCGGGGCAAAAGTAAACGGGCGTTTAGTACCATTAAACACCAAGCTAAAAAACGGTGATGTTGTTGAAATTATTACTGATCCCCACAGAAATCCTAGTCGTGACTGGCTGAAGTTCGTCAAAACAGCCAAGGCTAGGACCAGAATCAAGCATTGGATCCGTAATGAAGAGCGTGAAACGAGTATTGCTTTAGGTCGGGAGGTTCTGGAAAAAGAAGGCCGGAAACTGGGCTTGAATATCCAGAAGATTCTTAGAGAAGGGCAACTGGAGGAAGTTGCCCGGGATTTTTCTTATAAAAGTGTAGAAGATCTTTTATCTGCCGTTGGCTATGCCCGGATTACACCCAGGCAGGTTTTAAACCGCCTATTGCCCAAAGAAGAGCCTAAAACGGAGCTGGAAAAGGGCGAAGTCGCGCAAAGGGAAGAGAAAGAGCGCCTTAAGGGGCCAAGAAAAGATGGGGTACGCATCAAAGGGGTTGGCGATGTTTTGCTCAGGTTTGCCAAATGTTGCAATCCTATTCCCGGGGATCCTATAATAGGTTATATCAGTAGAGGCAGAGGGGTAACCATCCATACTACAGACTGTCCTAATGTAGAGCGGATGGAACCGGAACGAATGCTGGAAGTAGCCTGGGAAGTGGGGGTAGAAAAAGCATTTCCCGCGAAGATTAAAATTGTTTGCAAAAATGAAAAGGGTGTTCTAGCGTTGGTTAGTAGTCTTTTGACAGAGGAAGATATTGATATTGATTCCGGGACATTCAAATCTAATGTTGATGGTCGGTCTGAAATTGTTTTTACTGTTCTGGTTAACAACAGCACGCACCTGTACAAGGCCATCGAAAGCATGCGCAAATTGGAACCTGTCTTGGAGGTTACCCGGATGACGGTGAATAAAAGAAAGGCGGCTTTTTAGCCGCCTTTCTAACCGCAAATTGTGTGGACTATTGTCTAGGCTGAGACCAACTCAATTTCAAAAGTAAGGTTTTGTCCTGCCAATGGATGATTGGCATCCAGAGTTATTTGGTCCTCGCTGACATCGACAATGGTTGCTGGAAATTCCTGGCCGCTTGGATGGCGCAAGAGTAGTTGTTGCCCAACATCTTGAGGAATGTCAGGAGGCAGATGTTCTTTCGGCACTTGAATAACCATGTCTTCATTATGGGGGCCATAGGCTTCGTCACTTGGAATGGTTATTGTTTTCTTCTCTCCCGGTTCCATTTCTTTGACAGCATTTTCAAAACCAGGAATAACCTGACCTTGGCCAATGGTGAACTCTAGTGGTTCTCTGCCGTCAGAAGTATCAAAAACTGTTCCATCGTCCAACTTGCCAGTGTAGTGGACTTTAACCACTGTTCCGTCTTGAATTTTAGCCATAAAATCTCCTTTGATTTAAGTTTAGTGTTTAGAGTTTTAAGTTTAGAGTATCTTCGATCAGAGAATACTTAGGCATTTGATTGCTATGTTTCCCTTCTCCAAACACATTTGCTCTTTGATTTACCACTTTGAGCGTCCGTGTTTGTCGATTCGATATCTATGACTTAAACTCTAAACTCATTTCTTATTTTTAATTTTGACCTTGTCCACAATTTTTTCATAATAGAGTTGCTCTTGTTCCAGATTCACAGGCACTTTTCGGACGATATTCATTTTTGTGATTAAAAGGTTTAACTTTTGGATTTTTTTATACTTTTCTCGCTCATCTGTACAATGTTTAAGAAGATCTAAAGTAGATTTTATTTCCTTTTGTGCTTGTATTTCCGGGGGTATATATCCGCTATTTTTGAGGATTTTGTAAGCAATTCTTAACTCCTGTGGAACATGATTGTCTTCGTCAAGATTTAGAGGTTTACCTTTTCCTGGAAGATTGTCAAATTCTCCTTTAGCTTGAGCCTCTTTAATTTTTTCTTCAGCAATTTTAATAAATATATCCATAAGCAACTCTATTAACGCGTATGACGCAAATAATACTTATTAAATATCTTTAATAAAACCTGAGGTGAGCGATTATTATTTTAGTTTTACATTAAACACATTGGAATAAAAGTAGATTTGAGCCAGCGATTTTCTCACAATGGGTGAGATTACCATGGACAGCTTCGCTACCCTCGTAATGACGGATGTGGGCTATGTCATTGCGAGCTTAAGCAAAGTGGAGCAAAGCAATCTCAAAGTTTGAACTACAAAAAATCGCTCAATTTAGTTAAAGAGTCTGGAGCCAAACCCCATTTTGACTACCAGATTAGAAATCAGGATTGAAAAAAAATTATGAAAAATTGTCCTCTTAAGTAAGGTTTGGCCACAGACTCTAAAAAGAAAGTTTATTTTCGCCCCTCACCCTTTTATACAAATAATCGGTCTAAGCCGGGCCACTTTATACGCCAGATGCGTCTTATGGGCAACTTCCACTACCTCGGAAACATCTTTGTACGCGTCAGGAGCCTCTTCGGCCAGGCCCCGATAGGAATGACCGCGAATCTCAATGCCTTGCTGATCCAAGTCTTGAACAATTTTTGGCCCGGTGTACATTTTTTTAGCTTGTCTTCTGCTCATGGTCCGGCCAGCACCATGGCAGGCTGAACCAAAACTTAATTGCATGCCTTTTTCAGTTCCAACCAGGATATAAGAAGAAGTGCCCATACTGCCACCGATTAAAACAGGCTGGCCAACATCTCGATACTCTAAAGGCAAGTCAGGATGACCAGGCCCAAAAGCCCTGGTAGCGCCTTTTCTGTGTACAAAGAGCTTTCTTTTTTGGCCGGAAACTTCATGGTATTCTTCCCGGCAGGTATTGTGGGCAACATCATAAAGCAAAGGCATGTTAATTCCTGGAAAAACAACATCAAAGGTCTGTCTGACCAGATGGGTTAAAATTTGTCTGTTGGCCAGAGCACAGTTAATAGCTGCGCGCATGGCTCCAAGATATTCTTGTCCGGTTTTAGAGTTAATAGGGGCACAGGCCAGATCCCGGTCCGGAAGATAAATTTTTTGCCTTTTGGCTTCCATGATCATTTCGCGCATAAATTCCGTAGCAATTTGATGGCCCAAACCTCTTGAACCGCAATGGATACTCACCACACAATCATTTTGGCGCAGACCAAAGACTTGAGCCACTTTTTGATCATAGATTTCCTCAATGACCTGGACTTCAAGGTAGTGGTTGCCTGAGCCTAGGGTACCCATTTCCCTTTCCTGTCTTTGTTTGGCCTTTGCGGAGACAAATTCTGGCCGAGCTCCTTTAGCTGTTCCTCTTTCCTCTATTTTGTCCAGATCCGCCTTATCTCCATAGCCTTGTTCAACAGCCCATTTAGCCCCCTTGAGAAGAAGTTGGTCCATATCCTTGTTTTTGACTTTGAGATTTCCTTTTGAGCCAAGACCGGCAGGAATGGTCTGGAAGAGAAGGTCAGCCAGGTTTTTTTTTCGAGGCAAAATTTCTTCAAAGTGTAATCCCGTCAGAAGAGTGCGGACACCACAGGCAATATCAAACCCAACCCCGCCGGCAGAAACAACACCGCCCAGGTCAGGGTCAAAGGCGGCCACTCCGCCTATGGGAAAACCATATCCCCAATGGGCATCAGGCATGGCCATGCTCGCGGCAACGATACCTGGCAAGGTGGCAACATTAGATAATTGTTCCAGTACCTTGTCGTCCATCTCTGCTAAAAGTGATTCGCTTGCAAAAATTATAGCCGGAACGCGCATGCGGTCTTCCGGCATAAGTTGCCAGGTCCAGTGACTGATTTTTTTAAAACAGGACAAATCCATAATTACTCCTTTTAGAGGCCCGCTTAAATTTTTAAACTAAAATTAGACATCGACTATGCACTTTGCAACCCAGAAACCTTGGTTGTTTTTAAAGACCTTTAGCCCACTAAAAGTGGCTCCTTTGACTTCGACAGCAGGAGCATGCTTTTGGACATCTATGGGTTCGCCCTTTATTATTGCCTCAAGGCTAAGGTTTTCAAT
This sequence comes from Desulfovulcanus sp., assembly GCF_982781345.1. NCBI lineage: Bacteria > Pseudomonadati > Thermodesulfobacteriota > Desulfovibrionia > Desulfovibrionales > Desulfonauticaceae > Desulfovulcanus > Desulfovulcanus sp. The sequence goes on along the minus strand of NZ_CEYAEZ010000060.1, from coordinate 4,110 downwards.
TTTGACCGTGTATTCGGAAAAAAGCATCCCTTGTGTGGAGATAAGAAAGATTATTTCATTTATGTAATCAAAGAAAAGAATATCCAGATCAGGAGCTTCAATAGAAATTTCTTTTTCCTGAACAGGGCGCACTTTATCGAGTTCTGTGATCACGGCAGTTAAAGCCAACCCTGCCTGCGCAAAGGCGGAAGGAACAGTCGGGCCGGCCCCAAGAATGCCAATATCAGCCTGATGATAGAAATGTTCCCAATATGGTTTCATTTTTTTGATTCTCCATAGATTTCCAGTTAAAATAATAGCTTAAAAATTCTAGAGCTGCCAGGATCAATATATTTAAAGCCCATTTTTTGGGCCTTGGTCACGGCCTTTTCCCATTGTGTATAAGTGATTTTATCCATTAGTTCTGGAAATTCGTCAGCACGGCCAGCAGGATGATACTGGTCCATGATATTTAAATAAACATCATGCATTTTATGCTCGTGAAGAAATTCCAGCCATTTGTCCGTGTCAGCAATATCACTTGGCATCAGCAGGTGCCGGACCATTAACCCTTTTCGGACCAAGCCCCGGGCATCCAGAACCATACCGCCTACCTGGGCATACATTTCCTGGATAGCTTGCATAGCTACCTCTGGGTAATCAGTGGCACGGGTGTATTTTTTGGAGTGTTTGGATGAGAAAAATTTTACGTCGGCCAGATAAATATCTATGACTCCGTCTAGTAACTTGAGGGTGTTCAGACTATCATAGGAACTGGTATTGTAGACCAAGGGCAAATTCAGACCTTGTTCAATGGCTTCGGGTAAAGCCTCTACAACTTGCGCTACTACATGAGATGGGGTGACAAGGTTGATATTTTCAGCTCCCTTTTTTTGTAATTCAAGCATGATAAAGGCCAGTTGGTTGGGATAAACTTCTTGAAACTTGGTATCGCTTAGGCTGATAGAATAGTTTTGACAAAATACACACCCAAGGTTGCAATGGGCAAAAAAGATGGCCCCAGATCCTCCCTTACCAACCAGAGGTGACTCTTCACCAAAATGGAGGTCAAAGCTGGCAACCTGGGCCAGCCGACCGGTCTTGCAAAGCCCTAGTTCGTTGTCTGTACGCCGGACATGACACTTACGGGGGCAAAGGGTGCAATCTTTTAAGATCTGTTTGAATCGAGTTATCTTTTTTTGGAGCTCACCGGATTTATAGGTTTTGATATAGACTGGTTGCATAGATGTTCCCCTTTTTTTGTGGGATGTGAAGTATAAGCACGTGTAGACCTGTTATTTTTTTCAAGAGGTTAGTTGACAAAGTTGGGAGAGGCAAGAACACGATCAATCTTGCTGAAAAAAAGTTGCAACTAATATATATAATATTTTAATAAAAAAATTCAATCATAAACTTATAAAGTGGTTCTAGTGCTACCTGGTCAAATTTGACAGAGCCGATGAAATTTACATTGAATTTTTACTGGTATTAAATTAAAGCTGGCTAGAATTTTGATTTTTTTGGATTAAATTAGGCATAATTTTGAACCGTTAACTTGAAACTCTGAACTCCAGGACAAGGAGAGGGCGTATGCTGTTTTTGGATCAGGTTGATATCCAGGGCAAAAGAATCATCATGCGCGTAGACTATAACGTGCCCTTAAAAGATGGGGCTATTACTGATGACAACCGAATTAGAGCTAGTCTGCCTACGATCAATTATCTTCTGGAAAAAGGAGCTAGCGTTGTTCTTTGTTCACACCTGGGCAAACCTAAGGGGAAGAAGAGGCCTGAGCTATCCCTTAAGCCCGTTGCTGAAAGGCTTAAAGAGTTGTTGAATAGGGATGTGATTATGGCTCCGGATTGTATTGGGGAAGAAGTCTTGAACCTAGCTCAAAGCTTAAAGCCAGGGCAAATTATGCTTTTGGAGAATCTCCGTTTTCACCCTGGTGAGCAGAAAAATGATCCTGAATTTGCCCGTGAATTAGCCAGGATGGGAGAGATTTATGTTAATGATGCCTTTGGAGTTGCCCATCGGGAACACGCATCTGTTGTAGAGGTAGCTAAATACGTGTCAAAATGTTGCGCAGGTCTTTTGCTGGAAAGAGAATGGAAGTATTTGCGGAAGGCCTTGAAAAATCCTGAGCGTCCCTTTGTGGCCGTGTCTGGCGGAGCAAAGGTTTCTTCTAAGCTTGGAATCTTAAACAGCTTGTTGGATAAAGTGGACAGACTGATTATAGGCGGGGCCATGGCCAATACTTTTTTACAGGCCCAGGGTGTGGCCATGGGCAGGTCTCTAGTAGAGAAAGACCTTATTTCAGAGGCCCAAAAGATTTTGGTTACAGCCAGAGAAAAAGGAGTTAGCCTGTATTTACCTGTTGACTTTATTACTGGTACAAGTCCGGATGGTGAGTTGGCATCTGGAGTCTGTCCATATCAGGATATTCCTCAGGAAGAAATGGCTTTGGATATAGGACCGGCAACACATACCCTGTTTGCCGAGGTGCTCAGAGATGCCCGTACAGTGGTCTGGAACGGACCCATGGGAGCTTTTGAGAACTCTACCTTTGCCCAGGGATCTTTGAACCTGGCAGAGAGTATTGCCCACCTGGATGCTTTGACTATTGTGGGTGGAGGTGACACGGATGCTTTGATCCACAAGGCTGGGCTCACAGAGAAATTCAGTTTTATTTCTACAGGCGGAGGGTCTTTTTTACAGTTTTTAGAAGGTAGGGAACTACCAGCTTTTAAGGCTTTAGAGGAGTGCAAACAATGAAGAAGTTAATAGCGGCCAATTGGAAAATGTTTAAAACTTGGGCCGAAGGGATGCAGACGGCCCGTGAGTTGTTAGTGGCTACCAGGCAAGATTTGCCTGCTGATAGAGAAGTGCTTTTAATTCCCTCCTTTACACTGTTAAAAGGGGTTGGCGAAGTCTTTTCCGGAGTAGAAAACTATTACCTGGGGGCCCAAAATTTTTATCCCGAAGAACAAGGGGCATATACTGGGGAGATAAGTCCTGTGCAGCTTATAGATTTGGGCTGCTCATTTGCCTTGGCCGGTCATTCAGAGCGAAGACATGTTTTGGGTGAAACAGATGAGTTCGTTGGTCAGAAGGTTCGGTTTGGCTTGGAAAAAGGGCTGAATATTATTTTATGTATTGGTGAAAAGATAGAAGAGCGCAAAACAGGGCAGGTAGAAGAAGTTTTGCATCGCCAGCTCGCCAAAAGTCTTGCCGGAGTAGAAAAGGATATAGAGCCGCAGCGGTTGTCTATTGCCTATGAGCCGGTTTGGGCCATTGGAACCGGAGAAGTGGCCGGGCCCAAGGAAATTGTGCATGCGCACACATTTATTCGTAATGAATTGGCTGAATATTTTCAGTTCTATAAGGATATCAGAATATTATATGGGGGTAGTGTAAAGCCCGACAATGCCAGTCAGATTCTTGGCCTTGACAATGTGGATGGAGTGCTGGTAGGTGGGGCAAGTTTGAAGGCTGAAAGCTTTAGTCAAATCGTTTTAGCAGAATAAAGCCTTTATTATTGCTTCAGTCGGACAAATTCCTGTGCCATAGTTGGCTTGGTCACTTTAAGGCTTCAGGCTTCAAACTTCAAACTATAATCTCCAAGAGGAGGAATTCTCGTTGCAGACTCTAATAATCACTATCCATATTATTGCTTGTATTGCCTTAGTTATTCTGGTCCTGCTACAGTCAGGCAAAGAAGGCATGGGTGTTATTTTTGGAGGTGGCGGTGGTAGCCTTTTTGGCAGTAGTGGTGCAGGTGGGCTTTTGTCCAAATTAACTGCAGGAGCAGCGGTAGTCTTCTTCTGTACCTCTCTTACTTTTACTTATATGAGCGCCAAAAAGCATACTGCCCGCAAGGCATCAATTGTGCTTGATGCCCCAATAACAGAAGAGCCTGCAGTACCTGCAGAGACAAACAAAGTCCCGGTGGAAAACGAGCAAAACTCAGGTAAAAATACTGGACAATCCGCTCAGTAGGGTATATAAACTCTGCTCTGCTTACTCGTTTTATAGGGGTTTATTGATATTGTGCCGAAGTGGTGGAACTGGTAGACACGCTATCTTGAGGGGGTAGTGGGCTACGCCCGTGGGGGTTCGAGTCCCCCCTTC
>NZ_CEYAEZ010000059.1:0-17339 GCF_982781345.1 Desulfovulcanus sp. | reverse complement strand
ACCCCGATGCTCTGCTTATCCGCAAGCTTCGCCAAGATGTCTTACCCAGCCCTTTACAATGCTTTCAAGAAACCAGGATCTCTAATCTGGTAGTCAAAATGGGGTTTGGTCACAGACTCTTAACAATGAAGCAACCAAAGCTGTGTATAATTATGAACATAAAAAGTGTTATAGTTTTAATATTGGAGGTAATATGTGGGCTGACACGAGCAAGAGGCTTCCTGCCTCCAGCAGAACATCTGCCTGGTTAGATTTATTGCAGATGCTTACTGGCGCAGGCCTTATTTTGTTTATGTGGACCCATATGCTGCTGGTATCCAGTGTGATAATCAGCCCCGACCTTATGAACGCCATTGCAGGTTTTTTCGAGGATACTGGTCTGGCTCAGGTTGGCGGGCCCATAATTGGCGGCGTGTTTTTGTTTCATTTTATTCTTGCAGCAAGAAAGATGCCTTTTCGACTTCATGAACAAAAGATTGTCTGGCAGCAATCTGTTATGCTTAAGCATGCTGACACGTGGCTCTGGTTAGTGCAGGTTGTTACTGCTGTGGTTATTTTGATTATGGGCTCCATTCACATGTGGGAGGTTTTAACTAACTTACCTATTACGGCAGACAAGAGTGCGGCTAGAATACAGAGCGGTTTTTGGCTTGTTTTTTATTTAATTTTGTTACCGCTGGTGGAGTTGCATGTAAGCATTGGTTTTTATCGCATTGGGGTAAAATGGGGTTTTATAAAAAGATGCAATCGCAGTCAGGCCAAAAAATTGAAAAAGACTCTGTTTTGTATTTTTATTATAATTGGCTTGATTACTCTTTTGCGTTTTTATTTCTTTTAACTATGCTTCAAAGTTATCTATAAGATATTAGGGGGTAAATGTGTTGCAGGTAAATAGAAGATTATCTGTTTCCGGCAAGACATCTGCCTGGCTTGATTTATTGCAGATGTTGACTGGAGTAGGGCTTGTTTTGTTTATGTTATTGCATATGACCCTGGTATCTAGCAGGGTAATTAATGATACGTGGATGGATTTTATAGCTGCATTTCTTGATCAAAGAGGACTGGCACAAATTGGTAGTATTTTTATTGCTTTTTTATTTTTGTTTCATTTTATTCTTGCTGCCAGGAAGATGCCTTTTCTCCTTCAGGAACAAAAGATTATCTGGCAGCAATCTATCATGCTCAGTCATGTTGATACATGGTTGTGGGTTGCCCAGGTAGCTTCGGGTTTTGTGATTTTATTGTTAGGGTCTGCTCATATATGGGCTGTTATGACTGAGTTGCCTATCACTGCAGCCAAAAGTGCTGCCAGGATGCATAATTATACGTGGTTTATATTTTATATATTTTTTCTTTTGACAATATTAATACATGCAGCTATCGGGCTTTACCGCATTGGGGTAAAATGGGGATTTGTTCAAAGATGCAATCGTTATCAGGCTAAAAAAACAATTTTTCTTGCTGCTAGCCTTGTTGGTATTGTTATGTTATTAATGGACGTTTTGTCCTTTATAAATTTATAAATAATGGGGCATAAAATGATAGAAACTGTTATGACCGACTTGCTTTGCATTGGCGCCGGTCTTGCTGGTGAGAGGGCAGCGGTTGAAGTCGCGAGGCACGGTTTCAAGGCCATCTGTCTGAGCATTGTCCCGGCCAGAAGGTCTCATTCTTCGGCTGCCCAGGGTGGAATGCAGGCAGCTCTTGGAAATTGCGTTAAAGGGGAGGGTGATTCTCCGGACATACATTTTGAGGATACTGTCAAAGGTTCTGACTGGGGATGCGATCAGGAAGTGGCCCGAATGTTTGCAGAAACCGCACCGGTTGCCATCCGCCAGATGGCTTATTGGGGTGTGCCCTGGAACAGGGTGGTTGCCGGGAAATCCTATTATTATAAAGGTGGCCAGAAGCTGGAGAAGGAAGAGAAAAAGGAAAAGGAGGGGTTGATTACGGCCAGAGATTTTGGCGGCACTGCCAAATGGCGGGCCTGTTATTGTTCTGACGGCACAGGCCATGCTGTTTTATATACCCTGGATAGTGTGGCTGTTCAGCACGGAGTGGAAGTGCATGACCGCAGTGAGGCCATTGCTCTTATCCATGACGGTGAAAATTGTATCGGGGCCGTGGTTAGGTGTTTAAAGACAGGCACCCTAAGGGCTTATCTGGCCAAGGCCACATTGATTGCTTCAGGTGGATTTGGACGAATTTATCGTGCCTCTACCAATGCCGTGATCAATGAAGGCGGTGGACATATTATTGCCCTGGATACCGGTGTTGTCCCTCTGGGTAATATGGAAGCCATCCAGTTTCATCCCACGGGCATTGTTCCTACAGACATTCTGGTTACTGAAGGTTGCCGCGGGGATGGCGGAATTCTTTTGGATGTAAACGAAGAGCGGTTCATGCATATCTATGAGCCGGAAAAGGCCGAACTGGCCTCCAGGGACGTGGTTTCCCGAAGAATGACAGAGCATATACGCAAGGGCTTGGGAGTCAAGAGCCCTTACGGGGACCATCTGTGGCTGGATATCAGGCATCTGGGAGAGAAGCACATCAAGACAAAGCTGCGCGAAGTATATGATATTTGCAAGAGTTTCCTGGGGATTGACCCGGTGCATCAATTGATCCCCGTGCGACCTACTCAACATTACTGCATGGGCGGTGTACGGACCAATAAATACGGCGAAGCTTACGGGCTAAAAGGACTTTTCTCTGCTGGGGAGGCTGCCTGCTGGGATTTACATGGCTTTAACCGGCTGGGAGGCAATTCATTGTCCGAGACTGTAGTTGCCGGGATGATTGTGGGCCAGCGGATAGCTGATTTTCTGGAGGGCTGTGAGGTCAATTTTAACAGCCGGGTTATTAAGGACAGCGTGGCCAGGCAGGAAGAGAGAATTAATAAGTTGATTTCAGGTAGCGGTAAGGAAAATGTATACAAGGTGCGCAATGCCATGCAGGACATCCTCATGGATTATGTGGGTATTTTTCGCAACGGTAGCGACCTGCAAAAGGCCGTGCATATGCTTCAGGAGGTTTATGAGCGGGCCCAGAATATAGGTCTGCGCTCAGATGGCATTGGGGCTAATCCGGAACTAGCGCTTGCTTTGAAAATGCCGGGAATGGTGAAGCTTGCCCTGTGTGTTGCATACGGCGCACTGGAGCGCAAGGAGAGTCGTGGCTCACATGCCCGGGAAGATTACCCGGCCAGAAATGATAGAGACTGGTGGGTGCGTACCCTGGCTTACTGGGAAGATGGGGCAACCCTGCCTACCCTGAAATATGAGCCGGCAACAAAGGTGGTTGAGATGCCTCCGGGCGAGAGAGGTTATGGTGGTGGAAAAATTATTCCTGCTGAAATCAAACAAGGAGAAATAGAGGAATAGTCATGGTCAGAATGCTCAATATCAATATCTTCCGCTACAATCCAGAGAACCATGATTCAAAACCGCACATGCAGGCCTACTATCTGGATGAAACAGATAATATGACCTTGTTTATTGCTTTGAACCGGATTCGCGAGGAGCAGGATCCTTCTTTGCAGTTTGATTTTTGTTGCCGGGCAGCAATTTGCGGGGCTTGCGCCATGATAATAAATGGCCGACCGGGCTTGGCCTGCCACACTAAAACCAAAGACCTGCCTGATCAGATCAATCTTATGCCTTTACCCGGCTTTAAGCTGATAGGTGATCTATCTGTGGATACAGGCACGTGGTTTCGGTCTATGAATGAGAGGATAGAATCCTGGGTGCATACTGACAAAGAGTTTGACCCCGAGGCAGAAGAAGAACGAATGGACAATGCCTTGGCAGAGCAGGTCTATGAATTGGATCGCTGCATTGAATGCGGCTGTTGTGTGGCTGCCTGTGCCACGGCCCAGATGCGTGAGGATTTTCTTGGCGCGGTGGCTTTGAACCGGATTGCCAGGTTTATTCTCGACCCAAGGGACAAGAGGACGGATAAAGACTACTTTGAAGTTATTGGCACTGACCAGGGCATATTCGGGTGCATGGGACTTTTGGCCTGTGAGGATGTTTGCCCCAAGAAGTTGCCTCTTCAGGATCAACTAGGCTATTTACGTCGTAAAATGGGTCTTTCTGTTGTGAAGAAATTTTTTTCCTGGAAGAAATAGTGAAATTCCGTATTGAGTTTTGTTGAGTTTACACTGCCAAAGATGGGTTGGTGTAATGAGTGTGTGAATGCCAATAATCGTGAAAATATTTGCAATCAGCGAAATATCTTTGACTTTCATCAGAAAGATTTGAGTTAATTCCTTTTGTCCATGACAATCACGGTCGGGTTTGTTGGAACAGGCGAGACCCAACTTCTAAACTCCCCACCATCATAATCTATAATTAATATCGGGAGAGGAAATGCGTCAAATCAAGGTAAAAGAAATCACGGAGAGGGTTGCACAATTGGTGGTGCAAGCCAATGTCAGCCTGTCTGAAGATGTTTATCAGGCTATCTTAAAGGCCAGGGAAGAGGAAGAGAGTTCATCCGGCAGAGAGATTTTGCAGCAGCTTTTGGATAATGCCAACCTGGCTGCTGAGACCAGGTTGCCGCTTTGCCAGGATACAGGTCTGGCTGTATTTTTTGTGGAGCTAGGCCAAGAGTGTTGCCTGGATGGTGATCTGTATGCAGCCATCAACGAAGGTGTCCGCCAGGGTTATGAACAGGGATATCTTCGTAAATCTGTTTGTCATCCTTTGACCAGGGAAAATACCGGCGATAATACTCCGGCTATTATTCATATAGACTTGATTCCGGGAGACAAACTAAAGCTCAAGTTCATGGCCAAGGGCGGAGGTAGTGAGAACATGTCCAGGGCGACCATGCTTACTCCGGCCCAGGGCTGGGAAGGGATTAAGGAATTTGTAGTGAACAGGGTTGCCGAGGCTGGCCCTAATCCTTGTCCGCCGATTATAGTTGGGGTTGGCATAGGCGGGACCTTTGACTATGCTCCTATATTGGCCAAAAAGGCTCTGTTCAGACCTTTGAATGTGCCTCACAATGACCCGGAAATTGCTAGGATGGAAGAAGAGCTGCTCGCGGCCATAAATGATTTGGGTATAGGCCCTATGGGTATGGGGGGTAAGTTTACTGCCTTAGGAGTAAAGATAGAAATGGCACCCTGTCATATTGCCAGTTTGCCTCTGGCCGTAAACATTCAGTGTCACTCAGCCAGACATGTGGAGGTAGAGTTCTAATGAGTAACGAGTATAAATTGCAGACACCACTTACAGATGAAGATATTTTACAGCTTAAAGCCGGTGATAAGGTTCTCCTTTCCGGAGTTGTCTATACGGCCAGGGATGCTGCGCATAAAAGATTGATCCAGGCATTGGACAGGGGAGATAAACTACCTTTTCCGCTTGAGGGGGCGGTAATTTATTATGTGGGTCCAAGTCCTGCGCCTCCGGGACGTCCAATTGGTTCTGCCGGCCCTACAAGCAGTTACAGGATGGATACATATGCTCCAAGACTGTATGGTTTAGGTGTTAAGGCCACAATAGGCAAGGGCAAGCGTAGTGAAGAAGTTAAGGAAGCCTTGAAAGAATACAAGGCTGTTTATTTTGGTGCAACAGGGGGGGCCGGAGCATTGCTTTCCAAATGTATTGTCCAGGCCAAAGTCATAGCCTATGAGGAGCTTGGACCAGAAGCCATCCGGGTATTAAAAGTTGAAAATTTTCCACTTTTGGTAGTTAATGATGCATATGGAGGCGAGTTGTACGCAAAACCAAAACTCGGGTAAATGTTAAATGAATTAAGGGTAACTTCTTATTTGCGCTAGTCACGATTTAATCTGACATTTATGGTTTTTCAGGGTCGGGTAGCCAGGGTGGTTTTTCCTGTAGGTATATGCCTTTAAATCCCACAATTGGGTGCTAAAACTGACAAAACCCTTAAATTTACCACTAATAATTACAACTTTAAATCCCACAATTGGGTGCTAAAACTTCTAAGTGACGAGAGATTAGGGGGTTTGTCACAAGCCTTTAAATCCCACAATTGGGTGCTAAAACACAAAGATCCGCCGGAACTAGAAGAGCGAATACGTGCTTTAAATCCCACAATTGGGTGCTAAAACCAAACGTGATAACATAGTCGATGCCTGCGGGTATTTCTTTAAATCCCACAATTGGGTGCTAAAACAGTTTTAATTTCATCATCTTTATCATTACTTCCAAACTTTAAATCCCACAATTGGGTGCTAAAACGGTGATGAAAAATAAGTTAAAACCATGCCCTTGTTGCTTTAAATCCCACAATTGGGTGCTAAAACCAGGATAATTACCAACAAAATCCATTAAAGAATCCGCTTTAAATCCCACAATTGGGTGCTAAAACTTTTATAAGCCAGAGATTAACAAGTTAAATAATAAACTTTAAATCCCACAATTGGGTGCTAAAACTTAGATATTCCTTACTTGATGCCTGGGCCTAGAGAACTTTAAATCCCACAATTGGGTGCTAAAACCTAAGACTTACAACAACAAATGGATGCGTAAGCTAGCTTTAAATCCCACAATTGGGTGCTAAAACCAACACAGGGCCTACCACAAGCCTGCTCACATATCGCTTTAAATCCCACAATTGGGTGCTAAAACCAGTCTCCTTTTGCAAAAAACACTGCTGCAGTTACACTTTAAATCCCACAATTGGGTGCTAAAACTTAGATAAACTGTTCCGCTTTGTCCCGTTCATGTTCCCTTTAAATCCCACAATTGGGTGCTAAAACCGGATAAACGAGAACCTTTTTAGAGCATGTTAAATTCTTTAAATCCCACAATTGGGTGCTAAAACTGATAAAAGGACTAAACAGCAGAAGTCGTTTTTTTTCTTTAAATCCCACAATTGGGTGCTAAAACCCATTACATTGGGTTTGCAAAATTAAGTAAAATCAGGAACTTGAAACAATACAAGCTTTTTGTGAAGCTCGACGAAATCTCGAAGTTCCAATAGTGCGGTTGGCGTGCAACTTCCCTAAATAATTTGAGATGTCGGATCAAAATTTAACCCCAGCATGTCTCTTTTGACATTATTTGGGTTGTCGATACGAAAGAAGACTACGTAGTCCTCTGAGACCTTGATGATTCTTTTTACCTCCATTTGAAGTCCCATGAGTTTTGCCTGGCTGATTTCCCCTTCAAAAACAGACTTTTGAGTATGGTGCAAATATTTTCTAAAAGTTTTCATCACCTTGGTCAGCCGCCGCTGACCGTCCTTCTCCATCGTACAGATGTCATAAACTGCTACCACATACATATTACCACCATATCCTGAAACTTTTGTATTCTTTTTCTCCCAGGAGATGCTTGACCAATTTGTGGAGTTCAAGTCGTATCAGCCGGCGGTAGCTCACCTTTCGTTTTAACTGCCTATGTGTCACGGTAGTACAGAGTTTATCCTCCAAAGCTTGTATCACGAGTTTTCTCCCATCTTTTTTGAGATAGGCATAGTTGAGTTCTTTATCAAAATGCTTTTTGCTCAGTTTTCCGTTGTTGAGGAGGAAAAAAATAATCCGATCCCCGAAAATGGGCTTGAATATCTCAGCCATATCCAGGGACAGGGAAAAACGCCGATATCCCGGCTCATGCAGATAGCTGATGGTGGGATTGAGTTGGGTTTTGTAAATTTCCTTCAAAATTCCGGTGTAGATCATGCTGTTTACAAAGGAGATCAAGGCATTCATCATGTTATCAGGTGGTTTTTTGACCCGCTTTTTAAACTCGATTTTTTGATTGATGATGGCGGGAAAAGCCCGATAATAGCTCTCCTTAATGTTTCCCTCTACCCCCATGAGCGCGGATACGCTATTTTGTTCATCAAGTTGGGATTTTAAAGCCTGAATCTGGGCAAGCTGTTTCCCTGTTTTGTCCTTGTAGCGCTTGAGATTCTGTATAGTTCCGTACGCCGCTCCCTTAGTGAATTCTCGAGCAAGGGCCAGTCGCTTTTTCCTGCTGGTGTAGTGAGAGACCTGGCGTACTAGTACTTCGCCGGAATTCAGGAATTCTCGCGGATAATAGGTGCCGCTGTAATAGCCATAGTAGTTGAAAAAATGCATCATGATCTGCTGTTGAGCGAAAAAATTTAGTAGCTTGGTATTAAGATCGACCTCGCCAAAAAGATAGAGGGAGTCAATGTCATTGACCGGAATGGGGACCCGTTTTTTGGCCTTGTCCTCGGTGTAAGTGAACATTACCGAATGATCCTTGCGGCTGATCCTGCCGGAACGGAAGATATAATAATCCCTCATCTAAATGTGTGCCTCACACATAACACAATTCATAATAGCTGCATTTTTTGCAAAATCTTTTGCCGGTTGGTTTTGGGGGTTTTTGTCTGGTATTGATTTCTTCTATATCTTCCATGATCCGCTCGATCTCTGCTTCGTCCTCGGGGCTCAGTGCAATGGGAAGTCGCCGTCGAAGCAGGGGGTAATCAATCTGGCCGATAACTTCGATTCCCAAGCGTTTGAAGTGGTAAATGTAATATTTCAACTGCCAAATGTGGGACTCCTCAATGGCCCTGGATTTTTTAACCTCGTTGATGATACCCTGGTTTTTATCGAAAAAGTCGATCTTGATGTCGTCCAACTGAATCTCCTTGCGTTTTCTGACATAGCTGTATCCATGCAAAACATTTCCCATTTCCACAGACTCGCTGGTGTGCTCCAACTGAATGTGATGGGAAAAGAGCCACAACTTGCGTTTGCACACAAAATAGTAGTTGATTTGAACGCCGGTGATGCGGGGTGGTATGCTAGAGGATAAAATTGTCATAATCCTTGTAGTCTTCTAAAAATGCCATTCCTACTTCCTTGCTGTATTCAACTCCTGCAAGGCGAAATATTTGATTTCGCCGACAAAAGACCGAATCTATCTCCTTTAGCAGACTTTGTTTTGTTTGATAGATCTGTGCGGGAAAGGAATATTTCAATAATTCCCGTTTTTCCTTTATTTTTTCTAGTAGTTCCCCCGGAGAATCTATTGCCTTAATGAGCGATTCGATTGTCTTTTGATGAGTTTTATATACTGGATCTGGAATCACCACGTAATTATTCAAGATATTCCTGAAAAGTTGCTGGGCCTCGCTTTTGGATTTGGTTCGAATGCCAAAGGCCAAAAGCTCCTTTCGCTCCGTAAATTTTTGATAATACCGAGTATCCTCAATATCTTGGAACACCTTTTCCACCATGTCGTGCTTGTCCTGCTCAGAGAGTAAGGTACAATCATAGCTTTGCAAAATCTCCCAGGTGCGGCCCATGAGCTCGGGATCGTAAATGAGCTTGGTGCTTTTGTCGAAAGGACAGATAAAAATATTGGGAATTTGCTCCGAATAATCCCTTTGCCGAAAACATCTTCCAAAGCGTTGAAGGATGCTTTCAATGGTAGCACATTCCGTAAACAGCAGATCAAAGTCTATGTCCAGGCTGGCTTCAACTATCTGGGTCGTGATCCAGATACAGCTCTTGTCGCTTTTCCGTTTTGTTGCGGCTATGATTTGATTTTCCTTTTCCCTTCTGTCCTTGTTGATAAATTGGGAATGAAGTAGCTTTGGTTTGAAAGCGCGTAGTTTTTTATATAGGGCCTGGACCTTTCTTACAGTATTGCAGATGAGCAAAATCTTTTTGTTTTTTCTGGCAAAGGTTTGGATTTTGGCGATGGTTTCCTCGGCTTCGATAGGCTGGGAAAGACATTGGATACGATGCCTTTTCATCCTGGTAAGTGCGGGCTTCGGAACAACGGTTTCCTCAAGTGATTGTAACTGATTCTTAATAAACGGTGGAAGTGTGGCAGTCATCAACAAAAACTTTCCGCCCAGCTCATGTATCTCTTTTAAAAAAGTTACAGTAGCGGCAATGGCTTCTGGTGCAAAGCTCTGAATTTCGTCCACGACAATTTTTGAATAAGAAGCGGTTAAATAAGGTAGTTCAAAGGTATTATATTTAAAAACCGATGTGACAAGCTGGTCAGCAGTGGCTACCGTGATCGGATAGGAAAGCTGTCGGGCCTTTGCCAATTTTTCAAGATAGGTGCTTTCATCTTCTGTCTCGTCAGCTAGAAAGTAACTGGTTTCCCCGTGAAGCAAACTGGTGTTTTCCTCTCCGAATATTTGCTTAAAGCGCTCAAACATGGCGTTGACTGCGGTACGAATACCAAGCAGGTAAAACCCCTTATCACCGTTTAGCCAGTTTATAGCATATTCGGTTTTTCCAGCGCCAGTTGAAGCGATAAAAATAAGATTTTTATCGGACAGGGCTTTTGCCTCCTGCTGATAGTTGCGAAGAGTGAATCCCTTCCGTGTCAACCAGGTCTGAAAGTCCTTTTGATAATCACCCTGATAAGGTTTTTCCGGGGGCACATCTGCCGAGGCCGAATAGTCGCATTTGTGGAGAATCCCTTTTATAAAGATCAGCAGGGGAAAGTAGTCTCGGAAATGATCATCCACAAACCTCCGGATGTTTTCAATGTTGCAATAAGGATTCAGGGGAAAGTTAATCCCCAGTTTTCCCTTGCTTTTTTCCAGATCAAGACACACAAAATTTTCAAACGCCTCTTTGTCAAAAGTAACGTGGGCGGAACGTGTATGGTGAAAGGCAATGCAATACCGCACCAGATCCGTAAACCGGAGTCTCGTTTGATTCAAGGATTTAAAAAAATTCTGGTCCGATTTGGAGATAAAAGCTACTGAAAGCCATTCATGTGGAATCTCGTGATAATCAGAGAGTTCGGCCAATTTTATCGGGGAGTAGCCTAAAATTTTTCTGATTTTGTTTTGGAACTTATGGTTGAGCTTTCCCAGGTCATGATACCAGAGAATCTTCTTGATGGCTTGGTCATAAAGACGAATTTTCTCTGAATCTAGATAAGCGCCTTGTTTGAGGTATTCATAGTTTTTCAACAGCCTGCTTGTGTGCTCGGCAATGCTTTCCTGGTTTTTAGATTTGGCAAACACCTCAGTCATAGATTTACACCTCAAGAAAGCTAACAATATCCCCATCTTCGTCGATTATGTGATTGGTTTCCCGGAGTTCACTGCCCTTGGAGAT
The DNA here is from genome assembly GCF_982781345.1 of Desulfovulcanus sp. Classification (NCBI taxonomy): domain Bacteria; kingdom Pseudomonadati; phylum Thermodesulfobacteriota; class Desulfovibrionia; order Desulfovibrionales; family Desulfonauticaceae; genus Desulfovulcanus; species Desulfovulcanus sp. The sequence goes on along the minus strand of NZ_CEYAEZ010000059.1, from coordinate 6,286 downwards.
ATACACCACGTCAACGAATTCAAATATCCGCTTGTCTTCAAAAGATTTGACCGGAAAATAATAAAAGGGCAACCGGTAGGCAGTTCCTTTAAGAAACGCTTTTCGGGCTAGATCATGGGGAAGGTAGATACTGTGGGCAAAAGTTTGATCCTCGTCTGATTCAGAGAGTTTAACCAGCTTTGTGGCCTCAAAGTCTAAACGGGCGATATCCTCGTTTCTGCCCAGAATCACGGTTTTTTGTTTGACTGCTTCCAGAAGTTTGGTGTTGAGTTCAGGTTGATCAAAGCAGATGTGAAGCACCACGTTCATGTCCACGATCTCGTCCACGAACAAGATTCCGTGAAGAGCAGTTTTTTGGGATTTACCGACTGTCACATCGTAAGGATTCTTGGGGCGGCTTTTTCGCTCCCTGTCGAATTTGTAAACCTTTTGCATGTTGGTCACCACAGAGGTATGGTTGCCCTGCACGGAAATTCTCATATTGTGATATTTATTGAGTTCCAGCAAGGCATGAGCCATTCCCCGAATCATGGAAGGCGTGGGCAAAGGATAGGTTTGTACATACCCGTAGCTCATTTCCTTTCGGTAATTCACCATATTCTGGTAGAGCTTTATTTTAACGGCTTGCATCGCTTATCCATTGTAGTGATTTGCGACTTTTTGGTTCAGCCATTTAAAGAAATCCTCAATGTCTCCCCTTTGAGGCACATTGATAGAATCAATGTTGGTAAACTCGCCGTTCACGTATCCTAGAGCGGTTTGATCTTCCACGGTTTTCTTTAAAACTTGGGTTTTGAGTACGGCATTCAGCATTTGAGCGTCAATCAATGTCTTGTCTTTTGTAAAGCTGAGCTTGATCCGATTGTAAAAAAAAGGGTTACCTGCCTCATAAATTCCACCGATAACAAAAAGCGGGGACAAGTTCTCCCGTTTACCCTTGATGTCTCGGTAAAGGAGCTTGATTACGTTCATCAGTGCTTGAAGTCTTTTGACCTTTTCCGCTCCTGGTAGATCGATTCCGTCTATTTCATCCTTTCCGATTTCATCAAGACTACAGGTTAGGGTATAACAATAATGAGATCGATGTATCTCGGTTTGATAAATGTCGTTTTGTAGAGAAATTCGGTCGGCAAGTCCCTTGTTTGTAGAAAAATCAAGCTCATTATGGAAAGGCTCCAGGCTGACAGCATTGGTAAGCCGTACCACCGCCTTTCTGATCTTGCTTCCCTGGGCAGTTTTCATATACCCAAAGAAATCAATCTCTGGAAAATCTTTGATGGATGAGTTGGTGCTAAACTGCACTACCCCGCCTTCTCGATCCACGGTAGCCCATTCGTATCCGTACATTTCCCTGAGCATTCTCACCATGTCATAGCGAAGGGCCTGCCTGCTGATATAAGAAAAGTTTTTTCCTTCGCTAGCCACCTTTTTCAGGGAAAGGATGTTTCCCACGCTTTCGCCATAATTGAGGTTTTCGCCCTTGAAAATAACAGCCAGATGAAGATATTTTCCACTCATGATTAGTTTACCTCCTGAGTTTTGCTTGAGGCTTCCGTATCTTTTCTTTTTTTGGATTGGTCCTGAGCCAAAAGTCCATTGATGAAGGAATAACCAAACTGAAGAAAATAGTCGTCATCCAACATCTCATCCTGAGCGAAGTAGATAGGAAGTTGTTGTGCCATCATAGCGCGGATATATTTATCCAGAAATCGCTCCCGATCTGCGATTTTCAAATCGTTTAAAAAACGATAAACTAACCCGCCAATTTGGTTCTCCTTTTTTGCCGCAAGCAGTCTGTTTCTCAATTCGATACCGCTTTTAAACCCCTTTTTGATAATTTTTTGACTTTTTTGACCTTCCATACCTCTTCTCCCAATGCTTTGAAAATAATTAAAGATAAATGACGTGATACTCTTCAGACTATACCGACTTTCTATGGAATTACTGACGTACATTGAAAAGAACCTGTGCAATAGCGAGTAATCAACCTGCCTTTGGATACAATGTTTGATCAGAATTTCTTCCACCGGATAATAAGTATTCTTGAACTTGTAATATCCGCTAGGCAAATTGTCCTGTGAGAAGTATTTGTACAAAAACTCAGCGATATCCTTATCGATGTTATAGTTGTAAACATTGTAACCCTTGGTGCCTTGTCCTCCCATAATGGGGCTGTCGACTATTTCAATAAAATTTATGTTTCTATGAATACTTTGAGCTTGTTTTGAGTGTACAAGCCTGACCGTATGTTTAATCATGGCATACAATGGTCTGTTTTTTTCATCGTGTTTTAATTCTCGCTTAAACATTTCCACAGCATTGTATAGTTCTGGCAAATCTGAGTTATGATTGAGAAAATAGAAAAAATTTTGCCACTTTCCTTCAACTTTTTGAAGCATATAAGCAAAAGAAATAAATGCACAATTGTAGAGCAGGGAACAGTGCGGACAAATCTTGATATGTGTCGCTTTGTACGCCCAAGTCCAATTAGAATTATCCTTATTGAATCCGATGATATTGGAAATAGAGTTGCTAAACTCGTATTTACTTTTTCTTTTCTGGCAAGATGGGCAAATGTCATTAGGTTTTAGCTTCTTGTTGTAATTCGTATTCTTGATCTCTTCGATATATGTTTTTAGTTTATCATGAGCACAAACACCTTTTAATCGGGTTTTGATGAAGTTTCGGATGGAATCCCTGCCTTCTTGTGAGTCATTTAAACGATTAAATATCCCCATTGACGTCAGTTCCTTTATCCGCTCCATCCCTTCCGCAAGTTTTTGTGTTAGCTCTTTTTGGTTTTTTGTGTCCTCAAGTGAAACAGCCAAAAGTTTTACAAAGTTTTGATAGGGTGATTTTTCAATGTCGGAAATGCGTTTGGGAATGCTTTTGGGTCTTATCTTTTTTTTCTCCAGTTCGCCTAAATGGTTCTGAAGTCTGTTAAGATAGGCGGCTTGATTGAAGAATTCCAAAAAAGCCTGTTTTTTGAAGTTTTCGGCGAATCCATTAAAAATCTCGTCCTCGAATTCAATGAAGTTGTCACCAACGGTCAACCCTTCAATTTTTTCGATTTCATCCAATGGCTTGCCATCGGTAATCGTGCTCAGAAATCCTACGATTCCAGCGTTGAAATACCAATCCCTCATGTAAATCTTATGTCTCATCCCATCACCTCCAGCATACCAAACCCTTGAGACCGTTTTGCCCCCAGGCCGGCGTCATAAATCAATTGCAGGACTTCGACAGGCGCTTTGAGCCGAAAAATTCCGGAATTGCCAATTTCGTTGCCGTAAAGAGGAACTGGCGTGGCCTTGCATTTGACCGGGGTAAACTCAAAATTTGCCGTTGATAGCTCGTAATTTTTGTCTATAAAATTTTGACAGAGGTTCTGTACGGTGTGAAGCAGTTGCCATTCAAAGCCCTCCTGCTCAAAGGACAGAAAGCCCTTTCCCTTTTTGTTCTGGATATCCCGAACCAGAAACGGGGAAAAAGTTTTAAAAACCATTTCCTCAGACTCGATTTTTTGCTCCTTTTGTAAAGCAAAGCCCCGGATAGTGGCATGAAGGCCAGGAAACAGAGTGTAGCTCTTTTTAAGATTGACCAAGCCATTATAAACATGAATCAAAAAGACCTGGTCGCAGGCGGAGAAAAATAAGTGGAACTGATTTTGGGCCAAAACAAAACAATTGCAGCTTTTTGTCTTTTCCCTATCCTTAACCGGAAGTTGAACAGAAAAGGTAAAGGGCTTTGGTTGGTTTTTGGCCTTTTCGCCATAAAACTGGCTGAAAAGATCGCCTTGGCTGTTGTCGGATTTCAGTGACTCTTTGATCAGTGACATCAGATTTTTTCGGTATTGAACCGGGATTTTAACGGGTGGATCTCCTTGAAGTTGAATGCTTGCTTGAAAACGCATTTTTTTGCCTCTTGTATAGAATTTTAAAAAAGTACTCTCTTTATAGCAAATAACAATTATTAAAGCAAACTGCAAAGCAGATTTATGTTTCTTCAAATGAAAGAGTGCCTATCAATATAAAATCTGACAAAGATATCCTTTATGAGAGTTATCGTATTTTGTGAATGTTGTCAGATATTTCCTGTTGTATTTTAATGGATTTTTATTTTTTAAGTGTGAGTTTTCTAAGAATGTTTTCATAGGAATTTATTCTTGATAATGATGTTTTGTATCATGGTAATCTATCCAGATATCCAGTTATTTTTTTGACTTATCGATAGGCAAATATATTTTTTATAAAAGTTTTTTTATAGAATTTGTCCAGAAATATATGTTGCTCACCTATTAAGTAGACACAGATAAGATTGATATATGAGTTTTTGTGAGCAAGCAGGTCAAACTTTTACAGGCTAGTAAGGACTAATCATGAAGGAACAAAGAGAAAAAAATACTCGGTTAGTCTAAGTTGAGCTATTTTTAATTTGGTTTTACATTAAACACATTGGAATAAAAGTAGATTTTGGGTCAGCGATTTTCACTCAATGGGTGAGATTGCCACGGGCAGCGAAGCTGCCCTCGCAATGACAATCCTGCCCCTGTCATTGCGAGCTTAAGCAAAGCGGAGCGAAGCAATTTCAAAGTATAAACTGCCAAAAAAGCGTTCAATTTAGGATGGGGATGTGGGCGTAAGGGGTGCATTTGATGGCTGCACTTGGGTTGAGTGGTTGAGTAGTAGGTGAGTGGTTGGCCAGGTAGGATGGTTATTGGATATGGGGCCGTACACCCGGAAAGAGATTGTTACTAAGTTTAACCACGGCCTATAAGGCCGTCAGTTTTTTGTTCGGCAAAGTCTGCCGAACAAGAATGTCTGCGTTAGTCTGCGTGGGTCTGCGGTTAAAAATAAAAGAGCGGAACAAGTAAGTTACCCTTACCCTGTACCCCTTAATCCCTACCCCTTAAATGATTATGATCAGATAAGCTTGACACGACGTTTGTTTGCAAATATGAATCAACGTTTCCTTGCCCTTGAAAATAAACAAGGGCCAAAAGACCATAAGGAGGTATTATGCTTAAGAAGTACGAGACACTTCTCTTGCTCAGTCCGGAAATCGGGGCTGATGGTCGGCAGGCAGTTCTCGAAAATCTGTCGACAATAATTGATAGGGACCAAGGGCAGGTCCTGACGGTTGATGAGTGGGGAATGAAAGACTTGGCCTATCCAGTGCGCAAGCAGACCAGAGGCTATTATGTTCGCTTGGAATATGCCCTGCCGCCAGAGTTTGTTGGTGAGCTGGAACGCAATATCAGGATCACTGACGGTATTTTTAAGTTTTTGACCGTGAAGCTGGCGGACAAATTTGAGCAGGAGGAAAAGTAGATGGCTTATAGGAGATTCACCCCAAGAAAGAAATTTTGTCGTTTTTGTGCTAACAAAGATCTGGTCATTGATTATAAGAATGTGAATATACTAAAAGATTTTATTACAGATCGGGGTAAGATTATTGCCCGCAGAATTACCGGGACCTGCGCCAAACACCAGCGGGCCTTGACTAGAGAGATTAAGCGGGCCAGGCAGATGGCTTTGCTCTATTATACTGCTACCCACAGCACTGAAGTGAAAAAGAAGACAATTTAGGGAGTGTGAGCTATGCGTGTAATACTTAGGGCTGATATAGATAATCTTGGGCGCTTGGGGGATGTAGTTGAAGTCAGGCCTGGTTATGCTCGGAACTATCTTGTTCCTCAGGGCTTGGCCATGCCGGCTACTAAGGCCAATTTGAATGCCTTTGAGTTGGAGCGGAAAAAGCTGCAACAAAAGATGGATGCTATCCGTTTTGCCGCTCAAGAGCTGGCTGATAAGTTGAGTGCAACAGAAGTTGTTATTCCTGTGCGCGTTGGTGAAAACGACAAGCTCTACGGTTCTGTAACCTCATCCAATATTGCTAATGCTCTGGCTGAAATGGGGCTGGAAGTAGATAGACGCAAAATTAAGTTGGATGATTCTATCCGTTCCCTGGGTGAGTATGAGGTAGAGATTAAATTGCATCCTGATGTAGTGGCCCAGGTTAAAGTAAAAGTAGTCAAACATGGAAGAGAAGAGGCCCAGGAAGAGGCCGAAGCATAAGGACCAGGATCAGGGTCTGGCAGGCGCGGGGACTCTGGACAGGGTCTCCGCGGAATTGCTGCGTAAAGTCCCCCCCCAAAATTTGGAGGCTGAGCAGGCCGTTTTAGGGGGGGTTTTTTTGTCTAATTCTGTCCTGCACTCCCTTGTCGATACTCTGGACGAGGATGATTTCTATTCACCGGCCCACAGAATAATTTATCAGTCCTTTT
>NZ_CEYAEZ010000058.1:0-17667 GCF_982781345.1 Desulfovulcanus sp. | reverse complement strand
GATGCTCTGTTTTTCCGCAAGCTTCGCCAAGTTGGGTTACCCAAGCCGTTTGTAAGGCATTTCAGAAACCAAGACTTTCAATCAGCGCTTAAAATAGCGTTTGGCCACAGACTCTACAAGTCAAACTTTTTTCTTTAAAAACTTGCAGCAAGTCTTTTTAACAACGATAAGGAAAGGAATATAGCTTGCTTTCCCATCCTGATCCTCCTAGAGTCTAGGAGGATCAGGAAATAAAGGAGACTTGAAAATGTTCAAAGACCTTGTACTCAAAAACAGAAGTTATCGCCGCTTTTATGAGGAAGAAAGTATAACCAGAGAAACCCTTCTCGAGCTTATAGATATTGCCAGGCTAGCTCCTTCGGCAGGGAATATCCAGCCACTAAAATACATCATTTCCTGCGACCCGCAAAAAAACTCCTTGATTTTCCCCCATCTTGGCTGGGCAGCTTACCTCCCGGACTGGTCCGGACCTGCCCCTGGCGAGCGGCCCTCGGCGTATATCATTATTCTGGGTGACAAAAATATTAGTCAATCTTTTGGCTGCGATCATGGGATAGCTGCGCAGACAATCCGTCTGGGAGCAACCGAAAAAGGCTTAGGTGGATGTATTATCGGCTCCATTAACCGAAAAAAGTTGGGACAAGCCTTAAATATCCCCGCCCAATTTGAAATTCTTCTCGTCATTGCCCTTGGTAAGCCCAGGGAGGTTGTTATGCTGGAGACTGTCGGCCCTGATGGTGACATCAAATATTGGCGAGACGAAAACGGTAAACACCATGTGCCCAAACGGACGCTGGAGGAAATTATAATTGGCTAAAAATATTGTCCGCCAATCAACCTATCCTCTGGCCGGACGGCTTCATCTCCTGTCCGGTCAAATCCACCTCGTAACCGCCCAAAGCCAGAATCTTATTTTTAAAGGCATCGTTATTTAAAAACTCCAACACGGCTTGCACTTTTTCATCCTGCATTACAAAGTCCGGGATAAGAAGATCATAGCGCTCCTTGGCCAAAGGCACAAAATCCAGGCCCAGGGCTTTGGCCGCCGCATAGATTCCCAGGCCACAATCAGCAGCGCCACTAAGCACATTTACAGCCACGGCCATATGCGTAAATTCTTCCTTATCGTATCCATTTACCTCGTTAGGGCTGATCCCGGCCGTTTTCAGATGATGGTCTAAAAGAATACGCGTCCCGGCCCCCCGCTGACGATTAATAAACCGAACATCTTTTCTGGTCAGGTCATCAATTCCTTTTATGTTTTTTGGATTTCCCTTAGCCACTATCAGGCCCTGATGCCTGATTGCCAGGTTAATCAATTTAAATCTTAACCCGGGGATATATTTATCAATAAAGGGGAAATTATAGTCTCCTGTTTCCGGGTCGAATAAATGTATGCCGGCTAAATGCGTGGAGCCTTTTTTAACCGCCATAAGGCCGCCCATACTGCCCACATGGGTGGAAGAAAGCCGGATAGGCTGGCTCAGGCCCATTAGTTCATTTGCCAACAAATCCAGGGTGTTATCATGACTGCCAACAGCCACCAAAACTTGATCCAACTCCTTTTTGTCCCGCAAAAGAACAGCTGGCACTATGGCGCCTTCTTCCAGCCCCTCTTTTTTTTCCTCAATAATGGTCATGCCCTGAGCTCTGGTTAAAGTAGTAATCATCCCGGCGCCCCTGGCCAGAGGTGTGGCCACGTATTTATCACCTACCCGTCCAATGGACACACGCAAAAATTCACGCACACCAAGTTTAGAAGGCACCCGCCGAGTTAATTCAACATCTATTTTTTCTGGCTCAGATAAAACTTTGCGTCCAAGCCAATGAACAATGGGCTTTAACAATTGTTCAAAACAGATGACCGCACTGACAGGATAACCAGGTGCACCAACCAACAACTTTCCCTTGGCCTCACCCAAAAGAGATGGTTTACCTGGCATGGCCTTTATGCCGTGAACCAACACCTGACCAAAGCGCTCCATAATCTGGCGCGTAAAATCTTTACTCCCAGCAGAAGACCCTGCGCCAATGACCACAACATGAGCCGAAGAATTCAAGGCCTGATCCACAGCTGCCTCTAGTTTATTCACATCGTCAGGCACAGGGGCAATGGTTTGGACATCACATCCCCAGAATTTGGCCATACTGGCCAGGACTTGGGAGTTACTATCCACTACTTGGCCGGCTTTAGGCTTTGGGCGTAAGCGAAAATCCAGGACTTCGTCGCCTGTAGGAATAATGAGTATTTTTACCTTTTCCCACACTTCTACATCCCAGATGCCAGCACTTAAAAGTGCTCCAATATCATAGGCCGAAAGTTCATGATTCTGTGGGAGAAGAAGCTCCGTGGCCACGATATCTTCCCCGATTCGACGAACATGCTGCCAGGGAAAAGCAGGTTGTTCTATAGCAATAGTATCATCATCGACCTGGTCTATATTTTCAATCATGATCACTGCATCCATACCCTCTGGCAGGGGGTTGCCCGTATTTACTTCAATATAATCCTGCTCCTTCTTTAAATACACGGGACTGCCTTCCCTGGCCTGAAATGTCTTGTCTGCTTTTACTGCCACCCCATCCATGGCAGCACTGTGAAAGGTAGGGGATGAGTACTTCGCCCAGATGGGAGCGGCTGTAATTCTTCCTACGGCATCATGGGTCGGCACCATTTCTTTTTGCACTAATTGACTGGGTTGAAGGACATGTTTTACCTTCTGGATGGCTTCCTCGATTTCTACGGTTTGCAGATAAATATGACGATTATTGGACATAAAAGCTCCTTTTTAAAAATTTATTAAAAGCGCATCCTTTGAAACTGCACATTATTTGACAATGCGTAAATTGCTCTTAAGACTTGCGTCATTCCGAGCGAGGTGAAGAATCTCATAAGTATAGAAGGTGCAAGATGTATATCACTCTTTGATTCACCCTTTGAATTTTTTGAGGATACCCCCGTTTGTTGACTTTATTGAGTTTGTTGATTTTTTTTATACTCAGCAGTCAAGCCCGACATCCATTCTCAATCATTAACAATCATGGCGCAAAAGTTGCATATTCTTCAAGTAAAATTGTGGTGAATAAAAAAATACTTTAACTTCTCTAACCAAACTTAACCTTTTAGTATGTCTAAACCTTTTAAATTTTCTTTAGAAAAGATCTTGGAGCTGCGGATTCAGCGCGAAGAACAGGCTCAACAAAATCTAGCTCAGGCCAAGCTTAAATATCAAACCCAAACCGAGTTGGTAAAAAAGTTAAAAAAAGATCTGCATCAGCACCAAGCCAAATTCTTAGCCCAAAAAAATTTAACTCCTGCTGAATTATGGCTATGGACAACCTATCGGGATAACTTAAAAGCTAACCTTGCCGTTGCGGAAAAAAAACTGCATCTTTTAGCTCAAAAAGTAAATACATGCCGGCAGGAAGTTATTTTAAGAAGCAAAGAAAGGAAGCTACTTGAAAAATTTAAACAAAAACAGATGATTAGGCATGAGTATGAACAAAAACAAAAAGAACAAAAAGAATTTGACGAGATGGCTGTCTTACGTTTTCAACAGCGCTAGCCTCAAACCTTCCAGGTTGCTTCAGGTTGTGATGGCTGTCGGGGTCATAAAACTGGCTCTTTTTCTAGGTATCGCTATCCAGCCAGAATATGATCCGGGCAAACAAGGAGTGCAACTGCAACTGACAAAGCCGGCCATTGCTGCTTCCAAGCCCAAAGAAAAGAAAAAAAGCCCTCCACCTAAAAAAGCTCAACCAGTCAATCTATCTGCTGAGCTAAAGCGTCTTAAAGCCAAAGAAAAGGAACTGGCCCAGAAGGAACAAGGTCTCAAGCTTCTTGAAAAAGAACTCAACGCCAAACTGAAGCGGTTGCAAAAAGTTGAGGCCCGTCTAAAGAAGATGCTTGAGGAAGCCAATGTATTGAAGGACAAAAAAATCAAACATCTGGTAGATATGTATGCCAATATGAAACCCAAACAAGCCGCACAGGTCCTGTCAACAGTGGACGAAGATTTGGCTGTCAAAATTCTGTCCGGAATGCGTGGGCGCAAAGCAGGTGAGATACTCTCCTATGTCGAGGCCAAAAAAGCTGCCAAGCTCTCTGAGAAGTTGACCCAGCTTCACGCCCCATTTGCTGAAGATAAAAAATGAGCCTGCAACGTATAAAGCTCACTCTGGCTTATATCGGAACCAATTTTTGCGGATGGCAGGTGCAGAAAAATGGCCCTACAATTCAGGGTACTCTGGAAGAGGCCATTACAAAAATCTGTCAGCAATTTATCCGTGTGCATGGCTCAGGGCGCACTGATGCCGGGGTACACGCCTTAGGCCAGGTGGCACACTTTGATATACCCTCTGACAAAGCTAGCATCCCCTGGCAAAAGGCCTTAAATTCTCTTTTGCCAAAAGATATTAGTGTCTTAAAAGCCGAGTTTGTATCAGAGAACTTCCACGCCCGGTACAGCGCCAAATCTAAAACCTATACCTATACTTTTTGGACAGAAAAAAAATATGTCCTCCCGTGGCGCAAAGATTATGTCTGGCCCGTGGGGCCTCTGGATCTGGACCTGCTCAAACAGGCAAGTACTTATCTTTTAGGCGAACATGACTTCAAATCTTTTATGAATGTCGGTACACCGGTTAAAAATACGGTCAGAAAAATATATAGGCTTGAATTCAAGCCTGGTTTTTATCCGCAGGAACTGGTCATGTCTATCCAGGCCAATGGCTTTTTAAAACAAATGGTCAGAAATATTGCCGGCCTCATAAAGTGTATTGGCAAAAAAGAACTTCCTCCACAAAAAGTAAAAGACATCATCCATAAAAAAGACAGATCATTAGCTCCAGCAACGGCCCCGGCTCAAGGATTATGCCTGGAACAAGTTGAGTATTGCAATCCTCCGTCAAACGAAAGAAATTAATGAAACAAGAACATAATAGATGCGTAAATGCATGGATGAAAACAATCGTAATTTGTAGCTAGTATAATTTATTTTTTAAGCTATCAGTTCTGCGATTATCGAGACGACAAACGATAACACCAGCCTATCAAGCAGACATTCAATAAACGCAGTGCCCATACATCCTATCCCAAAACTATAACCTACCAAATTTATATAACTTCTAACTTTCAACTCTAAACATTCCACCTAAAACTAACTCAAGAATTTGTAAGAAAACTTATCAAGTTTAGACATCATTACACAGTGCTAATTATACAATAACTCCGAAAAAAAATTTGCAGATTCTACCAAACTGGTATAAAAAAGAGATTCATTGTATCCTAAAAAATAATGGAGTTAAGAATTAAAAAATGAAACTAGCTGTTTGCGGCAAGGGAGGGGTTGGCAAGACCACTATAGCTGCCTGGCTGGGTGACTATCTAGCCAGGCAAGGCAATTATGTATGGTTGGTGGATGCGGATACAGCGCTCTCCCTTGGTATGGCCATTGGTTTAAGTGAGGAAGAAATTCCAGAACCCCTAATTGAAAATAAAGAACTTATTAAGCAAAGAGTAGGAACTAACGGTTTTATCAACCTAAATCCAGAAGTAGAAGACTTGCCTGCCCGTCTTAAAAAAAGCATCCGCGGCATGCAACTTTTGGTCATGGGTTCTATTACCAATGCTGGTGGAGGATGTGCCTGCGCGGCAAATTCCCTTTTAAAAAGTTTATTGGCCCACCTCCTTATAGACTTTAACCAATGGGTAGTGGTTGATCTGGAAGCGGGCGTTGAACATCTGGGTAGAGGCACTATTTCACATGTTGACGGTCTTGTAGTTGTGTCTGAACCAAGCTACCGGAGCTTGAATACTGCTGCCAACATCTCAAAACTGGCCACTGATCTGGGACTTACCAAACAAGCTTTGGTCCTGAACCGAGCTAATCAGAATCTGAAACTTCCATCTCAACTTTCCACGCTCAAACACATAACATCGTTTCCTGTTTTACCATCACTAACCAAGCGCCAGTTGACCTCCCCTTCTGTGCTTAATCTTCCCGAACAAGATCAAATCGACGCCCTTTGTCAGAAAATCATAACCTATTTTAACTAATAAACTTTAAAAGCGAGCAAAACCATGCGTTATGTAGTCGTTGGTCTTCACGCAGCAGGTCGTAGCGCCTGCCATTGGCTCAAAAAACTGGACCCTCAGGCAGAAATAATCGGCATAGATCCCAGCGCCTCTCCTGCCTATGCCCGTCCATTAATCAGTTATGTGCTCGATGAGGAATTGCCTTGGGACAAACTTGAAAAGCATGTGCCTGTCTATTGGCCTAAAGATGGGATCCAGATCCTTCCTGAGAAGGCCGTCTCCCTGGACCCAGGCAGAAAGGAAATCTTTCTGGATTCAGGACGGAAAGTGGCCTATGATCGCCTTTTGCTCTGTACTGGAAGTACTCCGCGACAGGTTCGGGTCAAGGGGGACAAAGACGCCATCTGTTATTTTCGTGGCCGCAAGGATCTAAAAAAAGTCCTGGACAGAGTAACTCCAGGCGGGGTGGCAGCAGTCCTGGGCGGCGGGCTTGTAGGCTTTAAGCTGACCATGGGCCTTATCGTCCGTAAAATGAAAATTAATCTCATTGTTTCTTCACCCAGGCCTCTGGCCCTTAATGTGGATGAGTATGTTGGCGACAAATTAGGGGAGAAGCTTTCCTCCCTTCCGGATGTCGACCTTTTTACATCTACATCAGTCACAGCCATTGAACCTGGGCAAAAACGCAAACTCAAATTAATCCTGGATACAGGACAAGATCTGGAAGTAGACTTGGTGGCCGCGGGCAAAGGGGTTATTCCTAATACCTCCTGGCTGGAAGGCAGCGGACTTGAGACTGACTATGGTCTACTGGTGGACGACTACCTGAAAACCAACGTTGATGATGTCTATGCTGCCGGAGATATAGCCCAGGCTTATGATCTACTTCTTGAGCAAAAAAACGTTAATGCCATCTGGCCCGTAGCTGTGGAGCAAGGCCGTGTTGCAGCATACAATATGGCAGGCTTCAAAATGAAATATCCCGGCTCAATGAGTATGAACGCCATACCTGTGTTTGACAGCCACATGATCTCTGTAGGCCTGGTTAATCCCAGGTATACCAAAGATTGTACCTCTATGACTTTCTCCGATAAAAATGGTGCTTATCTGAACCTGATATTTAGAGAGCAAAGACTTATCGGTGCTATTGGCCTTAATGCTACCCCCAGGCTCGGCGAACTAGCTTACGCCATCAAACAAAGGCTAAAGCAAAATCAAATCCCAACAACATGGATTGAGCGCTCAAATTCTGCGCCCATTTGTTTTTATCGTCACTTGCAACAATCTTAACTTCTTTAAATTTAAGGAGGAGATAAAAAAATACTTTTTAGTGGTGCTAGCTTTATGCTCTGGATTTCGACCTGAAAGCTTGAAGCCTTATTTAAGGAGGAAAAAATGAAAACTGTAGTTGTCCGGCCCGAAAAATGTATTGGATGTAAACAATGCATGATTCGCTGTGCCGAGACCCACTCCAAATCCAAAAATCTGTTCACTGCTATCTATGAGGATATACTGGCCAAACCCCGCATTCATATTGGAGTTGGCCCAGGACTCAAACCCTTCCCAAACAAATGCCTCCACTGTGAGCCAGCTCCTTGCCAGGAAGCATGTATGCCAGGAGCCATTCGTTCCGACATTGAGCCAGGCTTAAAAATTGTGGACCCTAGCCGCTGCATTAACTGTGGTATGTGCTCCATGGTCTGTCCTTATTATGCCATTCGTTACTATCCCCACCCAGATGTACCTGGCCTGCCAGGCGTGGCCATCAAATGCGATGGCTGCTATGAACGTGTACGGGAAGGTCTTGAACCGGCGTGTGTAGAGGCATGTCTAACCGGAGCCCTGGTTTATGGAGAGGTCAACGAATATATGCAGAAAGGAACCCATCGTCTGGCCCATGCCGTGTATGGAGACAGACTTTAATATCTAAAGGAGATAGAGATGGCCAAAAAAGATTTTTTGGATTTAACAATCTGGGCTGAAGCCAAAGAAATGCTTAAAAAAGCTGACAAAGAAGGCATTGAAACTGTTTGGGATCGCAAAAAAGCACAGGAACCACATTGCGGCTTTTGTGAACTGGGCGTGTCCTGCCGCAATTGTACCATGGGCCCCTGCCGCATAGACCCCTTTGGCGAGGGACCGCAAAAAGGAGTTTGTGGAGCCGATGCCCATGTAATTGTGGCTAGAAATTTTGGACGAATGGTGGCTGCCGGCGCTGCTGCCCATTCAGACCACGGCCGAGATCTAGTGGAAACACTACATGCCATTGGTCATGGCAAGACAGACGATTATACTATTCTGGAAGAAGGCAAGCTACAGAGAATTGCGCAGGAACTGGGTGTTGAGACACAAGGCAAATCTGCCCATGAACTCGCCTGTGAAGTAAGTGAGATCTTTTTCAAAGACTATGGCTCCCAAAAAGAGCAGGTTTCTTTTGTTGACCGTGCGCCAGAAAAAAGAAGAAAGTTGTGGGATAAATTGGGCATTACTCCCAGGGGCATTGACCGGGAAGTAGTGGAAATGATGCACCGTACCCACATGGGGGTAGATAATGAACCAGTAAATTTACTCTTACATTCGGCAAGAGTTGCCTTGTCCGATGGATGGGCTGGCTCTATGATTGCCACCGAACTTTCTGATGTCATTTTCGGAGTGCCCAAGCCAATTAAATCCACGGTCAATCTCGGAGTGCTCAAAGAAGACCATGTAAACATTCTGGTCCACGGCCACAATCCCATTGTTTCAGAAATGATTCAGGCTGCTGTACGCGATAAGAACCTAATTGCAAAAGCCAGGGACAAAGGGGCCAAAGGCATTAATCTTGCTGGTATGTGTTGTACTGGCAATGAAGTTTTAATGCGCCAGGGCGTTTCCATTGCGGGTAACCACTTAATGTCAGAACTGGCTATCATTACCGGTGCAGTAGAAGCAATTGTTGTAGATTATCAATGTATTATGCCCTCCCTGATTCAAGTAGCCAATTGCTATCACACCAAAATCATCTCCACGTCGCCCAAGGCTCGTTTCACCGGCGCTAACCACATAGAATTTAACCTGCAAAACGCCAGAGAAAAGGCCATAGAGGTAGTTGAGATGGCTATTGAGGCCTATGGATTACGCGATCGTGACCGCGTAAATATCCCGGATTCTCCAATAGAACATTTAAGCGGCTTTTCCAATGAAGCTGTGCTGGAAGCCTTGGGAGGAACCCTGACGCCTTTAATTGAAGCCATTAAAGCCGGTAAAATTAGAGGAGCAGTAGGCATTGTAGGCTGCAACAACCCCAGACTCAAACAAGATTTCGTACACACTAATTTAACCAAAGAATTGATAAAACGGGATATTCTGGTTTTAGATACAGGATGTGCAGCAATAGCCAATGCCAAAGCAAGATTAAAACTGCCTGAAGCTGCTGACATGGCAGGGCCAGGGCTTTCAGAAATCTGTAAGGCACTGGGCATACCACCTGTTTTGCATGTGGGTAGTTGCGTGGATAACTCCAGGATACTTCATCTCTGCGGCCTATTGGCCAATGAACTGGGTGTGGATATTTCTGATTTGCCAGTTGCTGCTGCCGCTCCAGAATGGTATTCTGAAAAAGCGGTCAGTATCGGACTTTATGCTGTTGCCAGCGGCATCTTTACCGTACTAGGAGTAGCCCCTCCCATCCTGGGCAGCAAAGTGGTTACTGACTTAGCCCTTAACGGCCTGGAAGATGTTGTTGGAGCTACATTTGCCGTTGAACCTGACCCATTTAAGGCAGCTGAGCTTATTGACAATAGAATTGCCGATAAAAGAAAGGCGCTGGGATTAACTCCCTAATGCTAAATATTAAATACAAGAGATCAGGGGTTATCCCCCTGATCTCTTGTATTTAAAGATAGTTGGTCCTTACAAAAGTCACTATTATCAACGGACTCTCTTCGCGGGCTCCCCGTCATAATACACATAATACCCCCCTACCCCAAAACAGAAACTCCATCCCCCGTTAATCGCTTCACTCATTGCCTCGCCAACACCAGAAAAACATAACATTTGCACTTCTTTGCCCATTAACATCTAACTTCAATAAATGGAGAAACTGTAAAAAAATCCTGGCACAAACCTATAAAAGCACCTGCCTGTCTGAATAGCACGTTTGAATTTTTTTTGACTATGTTGAAAATAAAAAAAAAATTCTTTAGTTTAAAATTATGTCCAACATAAAATTCATCAATCCCTTTTTAACCCGCCTTTTTGAAGGCACCAACAGTATCCTGAACAAAACAGGACTGTGGGCATCCTCTATATGGGCTCAAAAAGAACAAAGAAATAGGGCCAAAAAAAGTTACCTACGCCTGGCCAAACCTTTTGTGCTTTCCCTGGAACAAAAATTAAATGGGCTTCAAGATGCATTGGATAAATTTGACTGGCCTGCTGATGGTTTACCCTGGTACAAATCAACTTTAACTCGCGCTGATTCTACACTTCAAGACAAAGTCAAAGCCACTACCCCACACCAAATCATCCCACCATATCAATATCTTTCGCGTGGTTTTCCAGCGAATCGAACCGCCAATATCCCGGCTGGAACCTATAGATTCAGCCTGAAAATAAATGGTCGTGAGCAGACCCTCAGCATTACCATCTCCGATGGACAAACATACGCTAAAATTTTGGACACAGTAAAAAGTGCAATCAATGCCAGTTCTCTACCTGTGCAGGCCGAGACTGTGCACCATTATTCTCCTTACCAAGAAGTAGACTCACCTTCTCTGGGACGAATTTTAGCTATCAGTGTAAATCAACCCTATGCAGACCAAAAACTGGAGATTAAAGATACAAAAGGCCTTTTGCTCAAAAAACTTGGCCTGCACCCAGTTAATGAACCAATCCCCGGTGCCAAGATTAAAACATACCTTTTACAAGGACGCAGTATTAATAGCCCTTCTCTTTATACATCATCAGGTTTTTCTGCAAACCGAGAAATAAACTGGGGCATAAAAAAATACACTTTTAGCATAAACGTCGCTCAAACCACGACAGACATATCTATATTTGTTGTTGATAAAAACACCTGGGAAGAAGTACAAATCCTGGCCCAAGACCCTCAGGCCCTGGTCAAAGACACAGCAGATTGGGAAACTAAAGTATCCAATTTAACCTTTGATAGCAGTCAAATAGGCGATAATGCTACCTGGGCTTCAATCATCTCACAACTTAGCGGACAAGGGCTAGTTGTTTTCCCGGAAAGCACATACGAAGATTTATTATCCGGCCTGGCCCGCCATATCAATTCATCACTCACAAACGTCCTGGTAAATGTAAATAAGCGTGACGTTCCGGACTATAGCCAGGACAAAACCCTTTATACCTCCAAGCTATTTCTAGAAGTCAATTTAAAAGAGCCTAAAATTGGCCAGCGGATGTATTTAGAGGACGGCAATAATTCACCTCTCGATCTTTTAGGCATGAAAAGTACAGCCAGACCCGGTTCTGATGCCATTTTAAATTTTAATGGTCATACCTACACTTCAGCCAGTAACCGATTCGGCCAGGATCGGGGCAAAGTGAATATAGAATTAAAGAAGGTGTTTGGTCAGGTACTGCCCCTAAAAATAGTCCAGGCCATGGAGGAAGTGCATGACCGCCTAGGGGAAGTTATCCATGCCTATAATGATCTACTTCTATTTCTACGCAAAGACGAAGACATCTTTGAGAAGGAACTTATTTCAGACTGGGAAAAACCAGCAAATGACCTTAAAACTGATCTGGACTGGCTCGGCATACAAAAGACCAAAGAAAAAGGATTGTTATGGATCAACGGTGATAGGTTTTGGCAAGCTCTGGGAGAGGATAAACATAGGGTTAAACGCATTCTCCTGGATGAGACAAAAGGCCTTATACCAAAATGGAAAAATATGGTTTCTTACATGAACAAAAAAGGACTGGAATCTTTCCTTCTCCCGGCCACAGCCTATGTGGACCACTATCCACCATGGAAAAAAAATTAGACAATGAATTAAAAGAAAACTTACTTGACTTGTTTGAATAAAAACGCAAAGTTTGTGTGATACGAAATGTAATATTAGGCAATTTAGTTACTTATTTCAGAACTATTATTGAGCTAGCTCAATACATAGAAACTATATTTAAAATTTGTCACGTTCATACATAGCGTTTTTAACATAAAAATCTGCGAGCTAGAGACAGAGATGAAAATATTCAGATTAACACTCAAACAAAAAATAATAATAATATTTATTTTTTATACCGTATCTCAATTGATAATAGGGTGTCTTTCTTATATTAATTTAAACAAAATAAACGATAAACTTATTTTTTTAGAAAAAAGTGAAGAGTTTAGAAATAACCTTCTTCAAGTAAGAAGATACGAAAAGAATTTTTTATTATATAAAGATGATAACGATTTTCGCAAAACAATCATCTACCTTGACAACTCCTTAAATATATTAAACAATATTATACCGCAATCAAAGCACATACACGACCCATTAGTCAAGCTAAAAGAGTTAATCCCAAAATACAAAAATATTTTTAACGATATTAAAACTTATTCCTCTCATCCAACAAAAAAATCAGAGCTTATTACAAACTTAAGGTCAGTTGCGCAGTCAATGCTCCAATTGACAAAAACAATTACCGAAACAGAAAAAAAAGAGCTGGATAGAATCGTTAGAAATTTGAAGTTACAGCTTATTTTTACCGGTTTTTTGACCATTTTAACAGGTATGATTATCTTTTTTATCCTATTTAAAGGAGTCTTTAAAACATTAAATACTGTTATGGATGCGGCGAATATGATTGCCCATGGCTCCTTCGAACCAATTCCTCCTCTAACTACTTATGACGAAAATCAACTGGTTATTGATGCTTTTAACAAAATGGTTCAAGAGTTAAAAATACATCAGCAACAGCTAATACAAGCTAAAAAAATGTCTTCCATTGGTATCCTCGCCTCTGGTATCGCCCATCAGTTAAATAACCCCTTAAACAACATCCTGACAACAGCTCAAATCCTTAGAGAAGAGTTGCCCAATATTGAAACCAATTTTTTGGACAGAAATCTATCTAACATAGAGTCCGAAAGCCTGCGAGCAAGAGATATTGTAAAAGGCTTGTTAGAGTTTTCTCGTCAACAGGAATTCCAACTCAACCCAACCTCTCTAAGCAATCTTATTGAGCGAGCCAAACTTCTGGCTATGAGCGAAATGCCATCGGGCATCACCATAGACCTGAAAATACAAGACGATATAACTCTGCCTCTTGATAGACAACGAATGCAAGAGGCCCTTTTAAACCTTATTTTAAATGCTATCCAGGCTATTGAGAAGCCGCCAGGACGCATCATTATCCGCTGCAAAAAAGACAATATAAACAATCAAGCAGTAATAGAAATAGAAGATAATGGCAAAGGTATCCCTGACGATGTTCAGGATAAAATTTTTGATCCATTTTTTACAACTAAAGGTCCATCAGAGGGGACAGGGTTAGGCCTTTCTATTGTCTATAACGTAGTAAAAAAACATGGAGGCCATCTTAAACTAAGAAGCAAATTAGGCCAAGGGACTACGTTTATCATCTATTTACCATTGTAAAAGATACACACATCAATAATACGACAATGAGCATCAAAATACTTATATGCGACGACGAACAAATCACTCTGGACAATATTGCCTATATCCTACAAAAAGAAGGATATACGACAGTTACCACTCTTACTGGAAAAGAAGCTCTGGAACTTCTTCAAAAAGATACCTATGATCTACTAATAACAGATTTAAAATTGCCGGATATAGACGGGATAGAAGTTTTAAAGAGATGTAAAGAATTGCATCCGGCAATAGAAGTAATTATTATAACCGCCTACGCTACAATCAATACTGCCGTCCATGCCATGAAGGAAGGGGCCTACCATTATTTAACAAAGCCATTTAAAATCGAAGAGCTACGCATTCTTGTCAAAAAAGCCCTGGAAAAAAGTGCTCTCAAAAAAGAAGTACACTCTCTGAGACAACAACTGAAAGAAAAAAACAAACCTAGTGTACAACTCATTGGCTCATCTCCTAAAATCATTGCCCTAAAGGAAACGATTTCTCAGTTAGCTTTACTGGATACAACCGTTTTAATTACTGGAGAAACAGGTACTGGCAAGGAAGTGGTAGCAAGAATGATACATGACCTCAGTCCCCGCTCAAAAGAAAAGTTTTTAGCCATTAACTGTAGTATATTTAGTGAATCTCTACTGGCGAGCGAACTCTTCGGCTATGAAGCTGGTGCTTTTACCGGGGCACATCGCGCAAAACCTGGACTTTTAGAAATCGCCAACCAAGGCACAGTGCTTTTTGATGAAATTGGAGACATGCCATTAACAACGCAGGCAAAATTGTTGCGAGTGCTTCAGGAAAAAAAGGTAATGAGGGTAGGTGGGACCAAAGAAATTGACCTTGATGTTCGAATTCTCGCGGCTACCAATAAAATTTTAAGCTACGAAGTACAACAAGGCAGCTTTCGCCAGGATCTCTATTACAGACTAAATGTAATTACTATAGAGGTACCTCCTCTACGAGAAAGAAAAGAAGACATACCTCTACTTGTTCACCATTTTCTAAAACAATTGCAGCCAGATAAAGAACTAAAGATTTCTGATCGGGCGCTGGGCAGACTGATGCAATATGATTTTCCAGGCAATGTAAGGGAACTAAAAAACATTATCGAAAGGAGCATCGCTTTGTGTCATGCAGACACTATTGATGTAGGGCATCTGCCACCTGATCTACGTCAAAATCCGGAAAGTATTATCCTTCCCGTAGAGGAAAGTGAGCCACGACACTTTGTCCCTCTGGCAGAACACGAGCGACAATATATTTTAAAAGTTCTGGAAATGACAAAAGGAAATAAAACAAAGGCAGCTAAAATTCTAGGAATTGACCGTGTTTCCCTATGGCGTAAACTAAAAAAATATGACTGCGATATATAAATACTAACAGCGGTTGACACTAACCACATTGATGAATCATCATTCTTGAATTACAATTGCACCTATCTACTTAAAACATAAGGGACAGCATCCAAAATCTCATCTACAAAGACAATTTCCAGCCCCTTTTTAACATCATCTGACATATATAATACATTTTCCTTATTAGCTAAAGGCAAAATAATTTTATTTATTCCCGCTCTTTTAGCTGCAAGAAGTTTATCGCGCAAACCGCTTACAGCCATAACTTCTCCGCTTAAAGTTATTTCTCCCGAAATAGCCACATCACTAAATATCGGTATACCGGTAAGTAACGAAATCAAGGCCATGACGATAGTCAGCCCTGCAGAAGGACCATCTTTAGGCACACTACCTGCTGGAATATGCACATGGATATCAGAGTTGGCAAAAAAATCCGGCGCTAATCTAAGCTGACCAGCATTTGTACGGATAAAGCTAAGAGCAATCCGGGCAGACTCTCGCAAGACACGTCCAAGGGAACCAGTAAGCAAAAGCTGCTTATTGCCCTGCATTCTACAGGCCTCAACCAAAATCACCTCGCCTCCAAATTCAGACCAGACCAGTCCCCTGGCTACCCCAACACGCTGCTTCGGTTTTAATAAATGCCTGTGAATTCTTTTCGGCCCCAGTAGACGATACACTTCTTCCTTGTCGATATGAAAAGAGTTTTCTTCCCGTCTCAATTTTTTCCTGGCCAATTTACGACAAATTTTGGCTATCTGACGTTCCAATTCCCTTAACCCTGCCTCCTGTGTGTAACTCCGAATAACTTCCTGGAGAGCATCTTCCTGAAACATTACGTCGCCAATAGCGAGCCCACATTCTTTAAGCTGTCGAGGGACAAGATGATGTTTGGCTATGGCTATTTTTTCCTCTTCTGAATAACTGGGGAAATAGATTACTTCCATTCGATCCAGCAATGGCCTTGGCAAGCGCTCTATTTCATTGGCCGTTGCGATAAAAAAAACTTTAGAAAGATCAAAAGGAACGTCCAGAAAAAAATCAATAAAGTTATGGTTCTGAGCAGGATCTAAAATTTCCAGTAAAACAGCAGAAGCATATCCTCTAAAGTCAGTGCCGAGTTTATCGACCTCATCAAGCATAATAACAGGGTTATTCACCCCAGCCTTTTTTATCTCGCTGATAATGCGGCCTGGCATGGCGCCAATATAAGTTCTACGATGCCCTTTAAGTTCTGCTTCATCACGCAATCCGGCCATTGAAAAACAAATGTATTTTCTGCCCATAGCTTGGGCAATAGTCTGGCCTATTGAGGTCTTGCCTGTACCTGGAGGCCCGGCAAAGCAAAGGACAGTTCCTCTGGCAATATAAGCCGAAGAGTAATCTAAAGCCCTCCTTACACATTTTCGCAGTTCGTTCAGATCAACGGGCTTGCGTAAATAGTGCACAGCTCCCTTTTTTAAGATCGATACAGCAGAGTCAACAGTTGCATATCCAGTAATCATAATAAAACGGGTAGAGGGAGATACTCTCTTCACCTCCTCCAAAAGTTGTTCCCCGTTGATCTGTTCCATTTTAAGATCTGAGATCAAAACATCGATCCTGCATTTGTTGAGTATATCAAGGGCTTCTCTGCCATTAGCCGCGGTTAAAACATTATATCCATCTTTGCTTAAGGCATATTTTAAGTTGGAACGGGTTATTTCTTCATCATCTACCACCAAAATATGACTATGATTAAGTTGGTGTAAAACCTTGGATGCCAGAAAATCCAGTACTCTCTCCTTGACCTCCCGCAAACTATAGTGAGTTTTTTGTAGAATTTGCTCTACTGAAAGAAGATCAAAACGGTCAGGTGTACTTTTTTGCCACGGCAAACTGAGGACGAAATCAATGTAATTAAGGCCAATCGTATAGTCTGGTAAGGCAGGATCTGTTTTCTCTAGCTTACGCAATTCATTTCTGACTGCATCCTTGGCAGGGAAAGTCAAATTTGCTTCTTCAACCTTCTTCTTTAAGCTTTCCAAGGGATCCAAACGCAAGAGTTCCTGTGGAGGCGTTGATGGCAAGTCCGTTTCTATAATACGATTTTTTCTTCTAAAAAACATAATATCAGGAACCCCTAGATCCCCCGTTTTTTGAGGAAATATTACATTTTAGAGTCCGTGGCCAAACCACATTCTCACTACCAGATTGAAAATCCTGGTTTCTTGAAAGCATTGTAAAGCTGGGTAAGCCAACTTGACGAAGTTTGCGGATACGCAGAGCATCGGGGCGACATAGTTTAATAACTTGCGCTATCTGCCATAACTATCGGCAAGAACAAGAATATTCATTAATCCTAAGGCCCATTATGCTCTGCCCGCAAGCAAGCCTTTTACCCCGTTGAATCCAGCGAAGCGGGGCTGGTTTTGCCAATATTCAACTGGGGTAGATGGGTCCAGGCATTTGCACCAGCATGAAAGAAATCAGGATTGAAAAAAATATGAAAATTTGTCCTCTTAAATAAAGTTTGGCCACAGTCTCTTTAGGTGTTGATGATAACTTACTCAACTTTCTGACATGATTAACATCCTAAAATTACTACACAATTGAAGAGAGCATTTTCTGAAATGCATTACAAACGGCTTGGGTAACACATCTTGGCGAAGATTGCGGAAGTGCT